>CAJQQW010000094.1 GCA_905480565.1 uncultured Halioglobus sp.
GGCGATATTGAGCCGCATGGAGACCTGCGCTACCTGACCGGACTCGAGGCGCTGACAGGCCTGGTGTTGATCACCTGGACTGCTTCCTTCCTGTATCTCGAGATGACCCGGTACTGGGAGGAGCGCTAAGGGTTCCATTACTGCGCATCCACGCAACCGGCAGCAGCGTGATACGCTGTATTTTTGCACTCGTATGTGCGGCGCCAAGGCTGCGTTTACATCCTGATTCGCCGTAGACAAGTTCTTGCCGGCGCGGCGCAGGCGCCTGCGGTGTCCGCGTTGAGCCCACTATCGAATCGTCCCAACATTCTTCTATTGTGCATCGACGAACTCAACGACTGGTTGGATTATCTCGGCAACCATCCGGGCGTGCACAATCCTAATGTTGATTATCAAACTTGGGGCTGAATGGCTCCCATAAAGGCGGCGTCGCAGCACTGCTGCAGCGCGCTGACCCTAGCCCCTAGTCAATGAGCAACACACTCGTCTGCTCTGGTGGTAACGCCACGATTTCACCAATTATCTGAGCATCGCGATAACCCGCTTCGCGCAGCGCTGATAATAAGTCAGGTGCGCTCTCGGCCGCGATGGAGATCAACAAGCCGCCACTGGTCTGCGGATCAAACAAGGCTGCAAGGCGCGCATCCCCTTTGTGAACCGAGAGCCGCAGAGCGCTGCCGACACTGCGCCGATTAGGCGCCTGCATCGTGCTATGAAAGCCGGCCTGAAACAGAGGCAAAGCACCTGGCATCATCGGCAAGCAGTCAAGTGCCAGTCGTGCGCCCTGTTCATCCTGCAGCATCTCCAGCAGGTGCCCCGCCAATCCGAATCCGGTGATATCCGTACAGGCACTGGCGCCATGCACCAGTGCCTGTCTCGCTGCTTCAGCATTACTCTGCAGCAAAGTATTCATCACGCGTTCCAGATCTCGCCCATCGGCATGTAATTGCATGTGCGCTGCAAACAGAACACCGCTGCCGATAGGCTTGGTGAGTATTAACTTGTCGCCCTCGCCTGAACCGACCTTTTGCAACAGCCCCTGCTCGGCAGACAGTGGTATGCCATTCACTACAAACCCCAGCCCCAATTCATGCCCCTGCATACTGTGACCACCGACCAACTGGCAATCAACACGGGAAAATTCGTGAAGCGCGCCAGCAAGCAGTTGATACAACTCGCGCTCTTGCATCACCTCATTGGCATACGGAAGCGTCACCGAAGCCAGGGCCGAGATCGGGAAAGCACCACATGCGTACAGATCACTCAGTGCATGATTTGCGGCAATCCGTCCCATAATCCACGGATCGGACACCAACTGTCGCAGGGTATCTATACTCTGCACAACAGTGACGCCGGCAGGCGCACGCAACGCTACAGCGTCGTCACGCTCTTCCACACAATACCGGGGATAAGCCTGCTGCAGGCGTTTCAGTACTGTACCAAGAGCATCCGCACCGACCTTGGCACCACAACCGCCGCAGTGTGGCTGCCACAGCACACCCGGCAAACTATCAGAGGGTATTCGATCCATCGCTGCGGGCAATTGCTCGAAACGAGCCATAAAGCTGCGGTCTATACTGTCTTTCCAGCGCCATACCCAGGCCCCGGTCGCACTGAACGGCCCTCGATTCGCTGTTGCACGCCTGTCTCCGAGTGACAGCAAAGAAAGAAACCGGCGCTGGGGTCGGAAGACCCGCAGTGGTTGTTCAAGCAGTTTTGCCCTCAGGTTGTGTGCCAGCAACGGCCCCATGCGCACGGCATATACCCCTGCCTTGGGCCGGGGGTGATTAACCTGTGTGGCGATATCTCCCGCGCCGAATACACTCTCATCGTCCTTCGCCTGCAGGGTGTCCCGCACCTGCAAAAAACCCTGCTCATCTGTCGCCAGACCGGACTCTGCAATCCAGGGTGCGGCAGCGGCACCAGTACACCAGAACAGCGTATTAAACGGGGCTTCAACGCCATCGGCACACCGCAAGCGGGCAGCTTGCACGGCGACAACCCGTGCTCTGAGATGGACCTCGATACCCTGCTCCTGCAACGCGTCCATCACGGCCCGTCGTGCGCCGCGATTGTAGCTCTTCAAAATCTTCGACGCTCCACACCACAGGCTCAGCTTTGCGCCCGAGTCCTGCAAACGCCTGGACATAGCGAGTGCCAGTTCTACACTGCCTGCTCCACCGCCCACCAGCGCGATACGATAACCTCGGTCGATCTCGCCCCGCTCAAACTGTTGCAGCAATCGCTGCCAGCGCTGCCAGAAACTCGCGATGGGTTTTACCGGCGCGGCGTGTGTACGGGCTCCGGAGACACTGTCGAGTTCAGGCTGGGAGCCGATATCAATACTGACAATGTCGTACGCAATGTCTGGCCTTGCTTTTAAAGACAGCGTTTTTTGCCGCGCATCCAGACCTACCACCTCCGCCGCAACAAAACGCGCACCGGCCCACTGACACAATCGTGCCAGGTCTATATGCACCTGTTGGAAGTCATAGTGTCCGGAAATCAGGCCTGGAAGCATACCGGAATAGGGCGTGTGGGACGCAGGCGAGACGAGGGTGACGCGCAGACCAGCGATCGGCTGCATGGCAATCGCTCGCAGGGCCAGCACATGACTGTGGCCGCCACCGACAAGCACCAGATCCCGTTGCAACTCGATCGCAGCCTGCACCCTACGAGACCAGTTTAGCCCGGGCGACCACCGCATCCCGGTCACCAAGAAATAGACACTCGCCCTCACGCCGGGAGAACTGGTACTCGTACATCGGATCGTAGTATTGCTCCAGTAAAACCGCAATCCAGACCCTGTGCCCATCCAAATCAGCGTTTCGCCACTGCTGCCTGAACGCCTCATCCATCAATTTACTCACTTGCTGCAGTCGCTCTCCGCCCAAACGCTTGCCAATGCGGATAAGGTCCTGCTGCATTTTTCCTCGATGGAGAGCCGCACCCGGCTCTCCATAAATATCGGCATAACGACGACCCAGATCAACCACGTAATCCTCAATAACAATATCGATACGGTCGTCCAGACTATGCTCTACAAGCAGCATGGGTGCGCAGGCCATTTTTTTTCGCAGAGGCTCTGGCAGGTAGAGGCGACCAATAAGCCGCCCTTCGTCTTCAACAAAAACGGTCCGCTGTTGTCGGGCCAACAACTGCATCAGCACGATGCTCAAACCGTTCTCAAAGTCGATCTGGGCGGGCTGAGGTGTGGGCAATTGGCCAAAGCTGGAGCCGCGGTGATTGGCGAGGCCCTCAAGATCGACGGCGCGGGTAAGGCGCTCAATGACGCGGGTCTTGCCGGTGCCGGTCTTGCCACTAATCAGTACGAAATCGGCCTGTGCAATCGAACGCTCCAGTTCTTCCAGCAGGAAACGCCGCATCGCCTTGTAACCACCTTTGACCAGCGGATACTCGATGCCTTCCTGCTTCAGCCAGGCTTGCACAGTCTGGGAGCGCAACCCGCCCCGCCAGCAATACAGGTACCCTGCGGGATGCTGGCAGGCAAACTCACACCACTGCGCTAACCGCCGTGTTCTGATGTCGCCGCTCACGAGGCGATGACCCAACTCGATAGCCGCCTGCTGGCCTTCCTGTTTGTAACAAATCCCTACCTGAGCCCGCTCATCGTCACTCATTAAAGGCAGGCTTAGTGAAGCAGGAAACGCACCCTTCTCGAATTCTACCGGCGCTCGCAAATCTATCATCGGGACATTGCCGAGGAAAAGCGCTCTGTAATCGTCGGTGTCAGGGCGCCCGCTCATTGTCGTGTTATTCCACCTCACCGCCGAACAAAGTCACAATACGCCCCTGCATTCCAGTAATCGCATCCGCCAGTAATGCAAAGTCTGCATCCAGCCGTGCAGCGGTGTCCGCCTCGGGGATATCCTCGTTCTCTTTCATCAACTCCTCTGCGAACTTGAGGCGACGCAGGCAAAGATCCTCGGCCAACACCACCTGCACTCGTTCGTCCCACTCCAGCGCCAGCCGGGCAACCTGCTTGCCAGCATTGAGATGAGTTTCCACCTCTTCACTCAACAAATCAACGCCGCGGCAGCGGACTACGCCTCCTTCTTCACCAGGCTCTCTTAGCTCTACCTCCTGACCCAGCTCGAAGTCGTCAGGCAGACTGCGATTGGCGAGCCACGCAGTCATTACCGCGGCAGGCGCGTGGTTTACTTGTGGCAAAATAACCGGGAAGCTGCCAACGCACTCGCGAAACAGGTTCAGCAACTCCTCCGACCGGGAGGCGCTGGCACTGTCGATAAACATCCAGTTCTCACGCACATCGATATACGCGTGGATATGGGTAGAGCGGCTAAATGCCCGAGGCAAGCAGTCCTGGATGATCTCATCTTTCAGGCTCAGTCGCTCCTTGCGGTATACCTTGCGGGCTTGCCCTGATTCGATTTCCGCCACTTTTTCTTCCAAAAGCTCACGCACAACCGTAGACGGCAGCAATTTTTCCTCCCGCTTCAGCTTGATCAGCAAGCGGCCGGCAGCCGCATGGACCAATTCCCCTGATTCATCGCCCAGCGGCGGCTCCCAGCCCATTGCCACGGCCTGAGATTTCGCGCAGGGCAAAAATGGCCGGGCAGTCAGCTTCTCCCCCAGCGCCTCCGGAGAGAGGTCAAAGGGACTGGTAAGCCGATAGGCACGAATATTTTTAAACCACATGAAAAGGTTACTCCACGCAAAAGGGCGCTGATTGTAACGCAGCAGGCCCCCAAAACCCCAGACGTGCAGCAGACCTGGTACTCCCCTTTTGCTCACCCATGAGGACAATAATCCGCAGAACGTACAATATTTTGGTCCGCTGCCAATTCCCACACGTTGTCACTGCCGCGGGAAAGGGCTTTAATCGGTTTTCTTTACCGTTGTGGGAACCACGAGTTTCCTGAAAAAGGCACAAAAGCCATGTCCGAGCAAAGTAAAACCAACCCCTGTCAGGCGCGCAATGCGCGCGATATTGAACATTGGGACAGTGAAACTGATGTCGCCGTTGTCGGTTTCGGCGGCGCAGGCGGCTGCGCTGCCATAGAGGCAGCGGACGAAGGCGCCAAAGTAACGATCTTTGAGCTGGCCAGCGAAGGCGGCGGATCAACCGCCATGTCATCAGCGGAAATCTACATGGGCGGTAGCGGCGGCACTCGCGTGCAACGCGCTTGCGGCTTTGAGGACAGCACCGAGGATATGTTCACTTATATGATGATGTCGGCCGGCCCCCAGGCAGATGAAGCCAAAATAAGAAACTACTGCGAAAACAGCGTGGAACATTTTAACTGGCTCGTAGACCATCTCGGTGTTCCGTTCAAAGACAGCTTCCACAAGGAGCGGGGCATCATGTGCCTGACGGACGACGGACTACTGTATACCGGCAGTGAGAAGGCCTATCCGTTCTCGGAGCACGCCAAGCCCGCACCACGCGGGCATAACCTGTATGTCGAGGGCGACAACGGCGGGCCTATGTTCATGAAGATCGTTGCGGAAAACGTTGAGAAAAGGTCGCAAATCACGGTTAACTATGAAACCCGAGTACTGTGCCTCGTTGTGGATGATCATAATGCGGTGGTTGGATTGGTGATTCGCCAGGACCAAAAAGAGTACACCGTGCGGGTGCACAAGGGCGTTATCCTCTGTGCCGGTGGCTTTGTTATGAACGAGGACATGCTGGCAAAGTACGCACCCAAACTGCTCAGTGGCAACAACGCTATCGGCAACCCGGGCGACACAGGCACCGGCATTATGATGGGTATGTCAGTAGGCGCTGCCGCTATCAATATGCATGAAGGCTTTATCAGTATTCCCTACTACCCACCCGCCACAATCACAAGCGGCATTCTCGTCAACGATAAAGGCCAGCGATTCATCAACGAGGATGTCTACCACTCACGGCTGGGGCAAGCTGTACTGAACGAGCCCGGCGATCGCTTCTATTTCATTCTCACCGTAGAACAGTACGGCGACTACGAGAAAATGAACTACATGGGAGCGAGCATTGCCGGCACTGGAGAGACCCCGGAAGAGCTGGAGAGCGAGCTGGGACTGCGCAAGGGCACTCTGCAAAACTCGATCGCTATCTACAATGAGGATGTTGCCAATGGCGATGATACCCAATTCCACAAGGCCGCAGAATGGCTGCAGCCCCTTGCGCCACCCCTGGTTGCACTGGACGTTACTCCTGGAAGAGGCGTATTCGTGCCCATGTTCACCCTCGGTGGGCTCGACACACTGCCCACTGGCGAGGTCGTAAATCCGCAACGCGATATCATCACGGGTCTTTACGCTGCTGGCCGCACCGCGTGCGGCATTGTGCGACGTGCAGACGGTTACTCCAGCGGCATGTCTGTCGGCGATGCGACATTCTCAGGCCGTCTCGCAGGAAGGCAGGCGGCAGCAAATTAAAGAGGGTGCAGGCGACCTTGACCGCGATAAACACCACCGGTATTGGTGCGGGGAACGCACAACAGAATTCGCCCGCTAATCGAGTTTCTTAAGGAGAAGTCCTGTGAAGTTTTTGCATACGATGGTGCGCGCACGTGACCTGGAAGAGACGCTGGATTTTTATTGCGACAAACTGGGGCTGGTGGAAGTGCGTCGTCATGACAGTGAGGGGGGACGATTTACTCTCGTATTTCTTGCTGCGCCGGACGATATTGGGACGGCTGAGTCAGACATGAGCCCGCTGGTGGAGATCACCTGGAACTGGGATCCGGAAGACTACGATGGAGGCCGCAACTTCGGGCACCTCGCCTATCAGGTGGACAACCTCTATGACACCTGCCAGAGACTCATGGAAAAGGGCGTTGTCATAAATCGGCCTCCGCGTGATGGCCACATGGCGTTTGTGCGCAGCCCGGACGG
>CAJQQW010000095.1 GCA_905480565.1 uncultured Halioglobus sp.
CTCGGCATCCATGTCGGGCGTTGGTACACCGAAAGACTCCACGCCAATTTGGTGAAACTGACGTTGACGTCCTTTCTGGGGACGCTCATATCGAAACATGGGACCCGTATACCAAAGCCTGCATGTTGTAGACAACAGTCCCTGCTGGATCGCGGCTCGCACGCAGCCCGCCGTGCCCTCCGGCCGCAGCGTCATACTGTCCTCATTACGATCGTTGAAGGTATACATCTCTTTCTCAACGATATCAGTGACTTCACCAATCGAGCGCTTGAACAATGCCGTTCTCTCCAACAGCGGCAGTCGTATCTCGCCATAACCGTAGCTCGCCAGAACGTGCGACACAGTGCGCTCCAGGTGCTGCCAGCACGGTGTTTCTTCCGGGAGAATATCGCTCATGCCCCGAATAGCCGTCAATTTACTCACATCCGCTCCAGTGTTCGATCCGCCAGTTCAATCGGACCGCGCGATCAGTTGCTCTTCCTGTTCCTTACGCGCCTGCTCCAGCTGCATTGCCCGATTACGAATTACATCCTCAAGATGATCGATGAAATCCGCATTACTGATTTTGTGGTCGGGCTCGCCGTCCACATAGATCAGGTTACTCGGCGTAGCGCCCGTCAGTCCGATATCGGCCTCACGCGCCTCGCCTGGGCCGTTCACAATACAACCGATCACCGCAACATCCATGGGCGTGCGGATATCCTCCAGTCGCTGTTCCAGTTCATTCATAGTCCCCACGACGTCAAAATTCTGCCGCGAACAACTGGGGCAGGCTATAAAGTTAATCCCATTGGCGCGCAGTTTGAGACTCTTGAGAATATCAAAGCCCACCTTGACCTCTTCTACCGGATCTGCAGCGAGCGAGACACGAATAGTATCGCCAATACCATCCATCAGTAGCATACCCAAACCCACAGAGGACTTGACCGTACCACCGCGCAGCCCGCCAGCCTCGGTAATCCCGAGGTGCAGGGGCTGGTCAATTTCCTTCGCCAACAGACGGTAAGCAGCCACCGCCATGAATACCTCGGATGCTTTCACGCTAACCTTGAAGTCGGGGTAATTAAATTTGTCAAGAATATCGACATGATGCATGGCCGACTCCACCAGTGCCTCTGGCGTGGGCTCACCGTATTTGCGTTGCAGCTCCTTGCTCAGTGAGCCCGCATTCACACCGATACGTATCGGAATACCCTTATCTCTCGCGCTGTCGATAACTGCACGCACTTTTTCATCGCGCCCAATATTTCCCGGGTTGATACGCAGGCAATCGACACCATACTCCGCTACCTTGAGAGCAATTTTGTGATCAAAATGAATATCGGCTACCAGAGGTACTGTGACCTGCGCCCTAATCTGCCGGAAGGCCTCAGCCGCATCCATTGTCGGAACCGATACCCGCACAATATCGGCACCGGCATCGGCAATGGCGCGCACCTGAGTCACTGTCGCGTTCACGTCACAGGTATCGGTATTGGTCATGCTCTGCACGCTGATAGGTGCGTCGCCTCCTACAGGAACATCGCCCACAAGAATCTGCCGGGAAACACGGCGCTTTATCGGGGAATCCGCCTTCATGTTGAATCTCCCGCGACCCGCGATGCAGCATCGACCGGGTACATTGATAACTTCGAAACTGCAGAGGCAGGCTCCGCTGCCGACTCATTGCCCCACCACCATAATGCCAGCACCAGCAGGAACAGTATCCCCAAGCCAATGACGACACCTTTTCCAGTACGGTGCAACTGCAGCGACTGGGTTTCTATACGCTTCGTCACCTCCGAACTGCTGCCCTGCAGCTCGTCAAATAGCGACAGCAAAAGTGATTCGTCCAGCTCCAGCAGACGACAATAGGCCCTGACGTAACCTCTGGCAAACGAGGGGCTGCGCAGTGCCTGGTACTCATCGCGCTCAATAATACCAACGTAATCGGGCATCAGGTTAAGTCGATCAGCCGCCTCACGCTCTGAATAGCCCTGCCGTTCGCGGGCAGCCTTGAGCAAAAGACCGGGCGTGTTGAACGCATCAAGTTGTGTTGCACCATCTATCACTGGCCCACGGTCCGCCTGTAGGCCTGATATTCAGGCGAGGCAGGGAACAGATTGCCAAGCGCCAGGGCATAGCTTGCCTCCGCATCCCTATCCCCTGTCTGCTGCGCTAATTGGATGCCCAGCAGCAGGCCGGGCGCTGTCTGCCGCCGCGAAACACTACGAAAAGTGTCGTAAAACTGAATTGCTGTTACGTAATCCTGAGCCTCATAGCGAATCCTCGCAAGCTCAAACAATGCAATTGTGTTGGTCCTATCCATCGAAAGCGCACGGACGAAGGCTTCTTCGGCGCCCTGCGTGTCAAACAACCGCAGACGACAGAGCCCGAGATTGGCAAATGCCAACGGCCTGGCGTCAAACAATGTATCCTGAACCACATAAACAAGTTGCTTTTCTGCTTCCTCATAACGCTCCTGGCTGTAAAGGAACGCCGCATAGTTATTTCGGCAACGCGAAAAATTTTTCTTGATTCGGATAGCGTCTTTAAAGCTCTCCTCTGCCATCTCATATTCGCCGGTGCGCCAATATATGAGGGCGAAAGCCTCATGCACTTCAGGGCTATTGGGGTTTATCTCTTTTGCCAGCTTGAGATTACGCTTGGCAGCCTCCCAATTGCCTTCCCCAATATACTGCCGCGCCAAAGCAACCCGCTCCTGCAGGGCCTTTTCAGGCGAGGCTTCCTCAGTAAATACACTCTGGGTCGTGCGAATGCATCCAGTGAGGGACACGCTCGCCAGCAGCATCACGAGTAACACCCCACGAAAACTGTTCACGCTTACACGCTTAGACATGTCTACCCCGCTGTAATTATTTCTGCTTCGCGGCCCGCACGGTAGCGACCGCTGCGACCCGTTCGATCGACCACATCCCCTACCAGTTGGCCACACGCCGCGCTGATATCATCGCCTCGGGTCGTTCTTATCGTCACAATATAGCCCGCATCGACCAGCACTTGCCAGAAGCGCGACACAGCATTCCCGCTGGGACGCCTGTAATCGGACAGCGAGAAGGGATTGAACGGGATCAAATTGATCTTACAGGGAAAATCCCGCAGCAGATTCGCTAGCTCCCGGGCCTGCTCCGGGTGGTCGTTAACCCCGGCGATCAGCGTGTACTCCACTGTCACCACCCGGCTCTTGTCCTTCTGAGCAGCCATATAATTACGGCAGCTTTCCAGCAGTATCTCGATGGGATATTTTCGGTTTATCGGCACCAGCTCATTACGCAATTCGTTGTTGGGTGCATGCAGTGAGACCGCCAGTGATACCTCGCTTACTTCGGCCAATCGATCGAGAGCCGGAACAACACCTGATGTACTGAGGGTCACCCGGCGCTTTGACAGACCATAGGCAAGGTCCTCCATCATGAGTTCCATCGCCGACACCACGTTATCAAAATTCAAAAGGGGCTCACCCATACCCATCATGACCACGTTAGTCACGGTGCGCTCGTTACCTGACTGGAACGCGTCGTAGGATTTGATTGCCACCCATACCTGACCAATAATTTCAGCCGCACTCAGGTCGCGCTGGAACCCCTGCTTGCCAGTTGAACAAAAAGAACAATCCAGACTACATCCTACTTGCGAGGAGACACATAGAGTGGCGCGATTACCCGCTGGAATAAGCACTGTCTCGACGAGACCGCCGCCATCAACCCGAATCGCCCACTTGCGCGTGCCATCACTGGAATCCTGCTGACTAACAATTTCCGGAGGGCGCACCTCGGCCACCAGAATCAATTTCTCTCGCAGAGCCTTGCCAAGATTGGACATCTCCTCGATTTGAGTAACGCCCGCGTGATGAATCCACTTCAACACCTGCTGGGCGCGAAAACGTTTCTCACCCATATCTTCAAAAAACTGCTCCATCTGAACGCGCGTCAGTCCCATGAGATTCACTGGAACCTTACTCGCGTCAGACTCGATACTGCATGAGTTCACCGTCATGGAAAGGCCTATTCAGGGCGATCGCAAATCTCGCTGGCGGCGAAAAAGTAAGCGATCTCGCGAGCGGCGGATGCGGCAGAGTCCGACCCATGCACAGCGTTAGCATCGATAGAGGCAGCGAAGTCCGAGCGAATCGTGCCCTCTGCTGCTTCCTCGGGATTAGTAGCACCCATGAGTTCCCGGTTTTTTACGATCGCAGAATCGCCCTCCAACACCTGCACAACGACAGGACCTGAAGTCATAAACTCGATCAGGGCCGGATAAAAGGGGCGACCTTCGTGCTCCGCGTAGAATCCGCCGGCCACCTGATCACTCAAGCGCAGCATTTTGC
>CAJQQW010000096.1 GCA_905480565.1 uncultured Halioglobus sp.
TTGCGTATCTTTTGCGGCCCGTGTCTTACCAGTCCCTGCAACGCCTCTCCGGCGTCGACGTAGCCCTGCGATTCCGTGCCGTCCGCTGTTCTGCTTTATTCGCTCGCCCACCGAACCAGGGGAGAAATTTGACCCGCCCACGCAGGGTGTCTTCATGCAGACGAGCGCGATCTTGTTTTTAACAAGCAATCAGCGGTCTGTGCATGGCGGCTTGAGCAGTGCGCCTTGATCCCCTTCTGGCGGATGTCGTGATCAGCTATGGTTATGGTAACTCAGGGATGTTTTCCACTCATTCAACTGTGTTATGTTCTGTATAGAGTAATGCAGTTACATTGCAATTCAGACACAATCCGCTTGGGGGCACTATGCTGTTGGGTTTGAAAAAGAAGCAGGCACTCAACCTGGATGGAATGGTGCATCCGGATTTCGTCCCCGTCGGTGAAACTCTGCGCCATATGCTGCAGAACTATTCCGGCGGCGCAGCGGTCTGTGTTTATCATGGAGGCGAGCCCGTGGTGGATTTATGGGGTGGCTATCGGGATGACGAAAACACCTTGTGGACGCGCGATACGATGGCTCCCAGTTTTTCCACCACGAAGGGTGTGGCCGCTACCCTGCTGCATATTTTTGCCGATCGGGGCTTGATTGATTATGACGAGCGAGTAGCCACCTACTGGCCAGAGTTCGGCCAGGCGGGTAAATCCCGTATTACTGTTCGGCAGGTGTTGTCCCACCAGTCAGGCCTTTATCATATTCGCCAGATGGTCGACCACGTGGATCGGATGCTCGACTGGAAGTATATGATCGGCGCGATTGAGGCGACCAAGCCCGCACACCCTCCGGGTGAACGCACGGGTTATCACGGTCTGACCTTCGGCTTTCTGGTGGGTGAGATAATTCAGCGGGTAACCGGTAAGAAATTTTCTACCTTGGTACAGCAGGAGATTGCCCGACCCCTGAAGCTGGATGGCCTTTACATTGGCACCCCACAGCGTGAGCTGCCACGTGCAGCCCAACTCCTGTTTCCCGATGTTACCCGGCGACTGGCGCAAACGTCGCTGGGCGACAAGCTGGAAAAAGGTGCGTCGGGCCTCAGTAAGGCGCTGGGGCATATTGGTCTGGACTCGGATCTCTCCAGTATTTTTGACGCGCTGGCGCCGCGGGGTGTGAGTGATTTTGATTTCGGTTCACCGGAATCGCTACGGGCGGCGATTCCGGCGGCGAACGGCCTTTTCACAGCGCGCTCCCTCGCAAAAATGTATGCGACGTTGGCCAATGGCGGCGAGTTCGAAGGTGTGCGCCTGCTGTCTGCAGGCGCTCTTGAAGAAGCCACAACACTGCAGCGCCCCACGGGCCGCTTGTCTGTCATACCCTTCGATATGCGCTGGAGACTTGGATACCATGGCGTGGCAACCACCCGGGGTTTTCCACGGCAGGCTTTTGGGCACTTTGGCTTCGGCGGCTCGGGTGCCTGGGCAGACCCGGAGCGCGCCCTGTCCGTGGCCCTCATCGTCAATAGCGGACTGGGCTCCCCCTTCGGTGATTTGCGCACTGCGCGCATAGGCGGGGCCGCCTTGTCTTGCGCTAATGCTCGCAGCCGGACGGCGGGCTCATTGAAAGGGTCACTGGCACTCGCCTGATGCCCCGCCGTATATTTGATGCGATACGGGTTGACCTCAAGACCCTGATTAAAGCGACGCGGGAAAGCCCGCGTGACTGTCACCTTTCTCCCCGGCGACGTATACTGCGCACTTGAGCAATATCAGTAACGTGAACACCCATGTCATACCTTAATTCCGATGTGCTGGATGCGATTGATACGGCCCAGTTCCGGGCGCAGGAACCCTATCCCTGGATCAATCCCCAGGCCTTTATCCGTCCGGACCGATTCGACGACTTGCTGCACAATATGCCCAATACGGACCAGTTCCGTGGCTTCTTCGGTAAGCAGCGCAAGCATGGGCAGGGCAGCCATGATCGTTACGTGCTCGACTATGAAAGGGGTATGGAGATCGCGCCCCAGTGGCGAGATTTTGTCGAGGAACTCTGCGACGATACCTACCGCTCTTTGGTCTGCCGCCTCCTCAAGGTAAAGGAAGTGCGTTTCCGCTTTCACTGGCACTTCACCCCCGACGGGGGAGAGGTAACCCCCCACTGCGATTCTAAAGGCAAGATCGGCTCCCAGATTTTCTACCTGAACACCGAGCGCGACTGGCATTGGGATTGGGGCGGTGAAACTGTCATTCTGGATGATGGAGGCCGCATCAGCCCGGATAACGCGCCGGGCTTTGAAGATTTTGACGCGGCTTATCCCGCGCAGACTCGCGACAACCGCAGCCTGATTTTTGGACGGCGCGGCAACTCCTGGCACGGCGTGCGTCGCATTAACTGTCCGGAAAATTACTTCCGCAAAGTTTTCATTGTGGTGTTCGAGGAACACCGCCCTGTGCACAGGGCGAAGAAACGAATCAAGCGCCTGCTGACCGGCGCGCCGCTTGTAACGGAGAAAGAACGTTTGATGTACTGATTCCGTCGAATGTGTGTCTGTTGAGGTCGCGCGAGGGTATCCTACTCAACGCGTCTTTTGTTGGCTGGCGCTGGATTGTTGCGCCGCTAACTCTTCGTACAGTGCCGCGTAGCGGTCGAGGGTATTTTCCTGGTCCACCTGCTCGATCGCGTAGCGAAGGCCATTCTCCGCCAGTGATTGACCGCGCGATGCGTCCTGCAGGATTTCCGTTAACGCTGTAGCTATGGCTTCCTCTTCCCTGTCGACTAGCCGGTAGTGCTCCTCAGAGCGTCCAATCCCCTCGGATAGCCCGAGAAACGGTGTTACCAGGCAGGGTAAGCCCGTCGCCATGCCTTCGAGCACGGAGTTTGGTGTGCCCTCTCGTTTGGAGGCGAGGATTAAGAGATCTGCCGCACGCAGATAGTTGTCTACGTCATCGACGATACCTGTAAAGTGCACCTGTTCCGGCGCTCCAGAAGTAGAGATCAGGTGGTGAATTTGCTGACCGAATTCCTTTAGCTTGGGATCGTGTGTATCCGAGCGGGGCCCGACGAAGAGTAGGTCGGTATCGGGCAGTTGTGGCAGGATACGTCGCCAGGCGGCGAGTATCTTGTCTTGCCCTTTGCGTGGCATCACCGCGCCCACCGCCACGATAACTTGGTGACCCTGGCGTATCCCGAGCTTTGCGCGCAGTTCTTCCCGCGCTTCAATATCTTGCGCGGATCGGGGCGGGTGGAATCGGCTCAAGTTAACGCCGTTGGGAATATACTCGATGCGACTGGTGACCCCTATGTCGCGTAAAAAACGCTTAATGGCTTCGCTGTTGGTGACCAGTGCGTCAAAGGCGTTATAAACCTCGCGATAGCCCCGGGTTCGGAGAATACGCTTCAGTGGTTTCTGTTGCCAGGTAGGAAACTGGGAGACGGAATAAAGCGAGGCGACTCCGGC
>CAJQQW010000097.1 GCA_905480565.1 uncultured Halioglobus sp.
AGATCAAACCGGCCAGTTTCTCCCGGGGAATCTCTCCCAGGGAGGTCGCGGTCAATTCTTCTCCCACGAGGATAGCCCGGTCCGGGTATTCACGCGGCTCCTGGTTTGCAGCCTGTAAGTAAGTGAGTACTCGCGTACCTAGATCCCTAACATCTACAGCACGTTCTTTCAGATAACTGTGTTCCATACGCTCGAAATGGCGGATATGCTCGATCATCACCTGACTCAGGGCGCCCTGGGCCCACTGCCCCCCCTTGATCAGCCCCACCACTTCTGCCCCAATGGTGGAATCGTCAAGAATGCTCAGATAGACATCAAAGAGTGCGTGATCCTCCGGGCTCAACTCCGCTCCCAGGTTATCTGCTACCACCTGAATATCCTTACGTACTGCCTCGAGGGCCTCGCGGAATGCGCGCACCTGCTTGCGTCTGTCATTCACCTCTCGCGGCGGCACGGCGTAAAGATCAGCCCCCGGAGACACCACCACCGCGGTACCGATGGCGACTCCCTGAGCGCCTGGCACGCCGGTAATCTTGGCCGGCACGGCCCCGGAAAGAACACGGGATTCCAATACCCCGGTGACCTGCGCGTGTGCGATTACGCCGGCCAGCTGGGCCGAAAGAGTGACAAGAAAAGCCTCATCACTCTCGTCAAATCGGCGGCGTTCAGCTTGCTGCACTACCAGCACCCCCACGACACCACGCTGGTGAATGATGGGCACTCCCAGAAAGGCGTGGAACTGTTCTTCGCCAATACCAGGAAGGAAGCGGAAACTGGGGTGCTTTTCGGCCTCTTCCAGGTTGACCGGTTCGCCGCGCGCCGCGACCAGGCCAACCAGGCCCTCACCCACGGGCAGGCTCGCCTCATCTACCAGAGCCTGGTTGAGCCCCTGGGTAGCGCGAAAAATTAATCGGTCGTTGTTGCCGTCCTGCAGATAAACGCTGCAAACCTGTGTTTGCATAGCGTCTTGCACCCGCCGCACGATAATATCGAGAGCCTCTTCAAGGCTCCTGGCAGCATTTACCTCCTGCACAATATGACGCAACGTTTCAAGCATGGGCGTCAATCACTCTGAGAACGGTTGGTGTGTCGTGCCAGTGGCGCAGCCAGGTCTTTCATCGCCCTGCGGTAAACCTCGCGCTTGAACGGAATAATCTGATCAAGGGGATACCAATAACTCACCCAGCGCCAGTGATCGAACTCGGGCTTTTCGTTCCGGTCCAGTTGCACAGCGGCGTCATCCTCCAGCATACGCAGCAGAAACCACTTTTGCTTCTGCCCAATGCATAACGGCTTCTGACCATCGCGCACAAAGCGTTTAGGTAAGCGGTAACGCAACCAACCTCGGGTAGAACCGAGAATCTCTACTGCGTCACGCGTCAGGCCCACTTCTTCGTGCAACTCGCGAAAAAGTGCCTGCTTCGGCGATTCGCCTTCGCTAATGCCACCCTGGGGAAACTGCCAGGCATTGTGGCCTCCAACGCGACGGGCCCACAACAACTGACCCCGGTCATTGGCCAGCATAATGCCCACGTTCGGTCGGAAGCCGTCTAAATCAATCACGTGAAAGGGCCACCTGTTCCTTGAACTGCCTCATTGTTCCACACTTTCATGGCCCTGAGAAATTTACTCTGCAAGCCCCTGCCGCTATGCTGGTTCGCCGAGCACGGAGTGCAGTAACGTGGCGCTGGCAATATTTGACCTCGACAACACCCTGATCGGCGGAGACAGTGACCACCTCTGGGCACAATACGTCTGCGATCAAGGTCTTGTGGACGCCGCTGACTTTGCTCAGCGCGGCGATCAATTCTACGCCGATTACGAAGCCGGAAATCTCGATATCGATGCCTATCTGCGCTTCGCGCTGAGCCCCCTGATTGGCCAGCCGCCCGATGTGCTCACCGCCTGGCACGAGAGCTTCATGCAGAATGTGATCCAGCCGATTATGCTGCCAGCTGCAGCGAAACTGGTGGCGCATCATCGAGATCAGGGTCACGAACTACTGATCATTACCGCGACCAACCGATTTATCACCGCTCCCATCGCGACAGCATTGGGCATAGAGCATCTTATCGCCTGCGAAGCAGAGATAGTGGATGACCGGTACACAGGGGAGCCCGCGGGAATCCCCTCCTTTCAGGCAGGCAAGGTCACGCGCCTGCACCAGTGGCTTGAGGGCCGCGACACCGACCTCGCAGGTGCCTACTTCTACAGCGATTCTCACAACGATCTCGCGCTGCTGGAACTGGTCGACCATCCAGTGGCCGTCGATCCGGACGCCACTCTGCGGGCGCGGGCAGAAGCGCGCGGCTGGCCGGTGATCTCACTGCGCTGACATCGGGTGCGGCCAGTCAATAAGCATTATCGCCGACACAAAACACTCATCTGGTGGCTGCTGTGCCGCCGCATACCGTGCCGTTTTGCCAGGATAGAGGGGTTCGATCAGGCCTCTATCTTGAGCGCGAAAAGAGATTTTAGATATTCCGTCTCCGCTATCGCAGGATGCACAGGGTGGTCCGGCCCCTGACCACCTTGCTCCACAATGCGGACATCGCAGGCGGCTCGCACTGCCGCTTGTTGCAGCGCGTGGACCAGGTCAGAGCGCTGCAAATGCATAGAGCAGGACGCCGAAACCAGCAGACCGCCCGGCTTTAACAGACGCAGAGCCAGCTCATTAATGCGCCGATAGGCGTTGATTCCTTTTTTTAAATCCTTCTTGCGCTGGATAAATGCGGGGGGATCGAGGATGATCACGTCGAAGCGCGCGCCCTCCTCGTGTAACACGGCCATTTGCTCCGGCGCTGAGCCTTTGCGGGTCGTTACGCGCTCACCGACATCATTCAGGCGTGCGTTCTTCATGACGCCTTCTAGTGCGGCGGCGGAACTGTCGACACAACACACCGACACGGCACCGGCGTTAGCGGCCTGCACTCCCCACCCGCCGATGTAGCTGTAGACGTCCAGCACCGCTTTGCCCGATACCCAGTGCGCGAGTCGCGCACGTGACATGCGATGATCGTAAAACCAACCGGTTTTCTGTCCGGCATGAACCGGCGCCAGGAACTTCGTGCCGTTTTCCTGAAGCGACACCTCCTCGGGCACCTCGCCGTAAATCACCTCGCTGCTCGTTGACAAGCCCTGCTCGCGCCGGGCGCGGCTATCGGTCCGCAGCAGAATGCCCGCTGGCTGCAGCACCGAGAGCAGGGCCTCCTGCAACCGCTCGCTGTAACGCTCTAGGCCCGCATTATGTAACTGGGCAACAAGGTAATCGCCAAAACGGTCCACAACGAGACCGGGCATACCATCACTGTCACCGTAGACCAGGCGATAGTAGGGTTGACCGAAGGCAGCCTCCCGAACGGCCAGCGCTGTCGCCAGCCGCTGCTCGAACCATTGGGCATTCATGACTTGTTCGACATGTGGTGAGTAAAGCCTGGCGCAGATCAGCGATTGGGGCTCCATATACGCGCTTCCCTGAAGGCGCCCGTCCGAACCCCGCACGACCACGAGATCACCTGCCTCGAAATCCCCTAAATTAGAGCGCTTGCTGTCAACTTCGTTGGAATAGACCCACAGATGACCAGCGCGCAACCGACGGTCAGCACCCTTGCGCAGGAATAAATCAATCATGAGACAGGTGACGTGAGGAGGGCGGCCCTATTCCTCGGCACATTGCAGCTGGTAGTCCTCGGCGGACAGGAGAGCGTCGAGTTCCGCAGCATCGGCCGGCCGCAGCTTGTAAAACCATCCGTCGTGATAGGGATCGCCGTTGACGGTTTCCGGGTCATTCTCGAGGCTCGGGTTAATGGCGATAACCTCGCCCGCCAGCGGCGCGTAAATATCGGAAGCGGCCTTTACAGACTCCACCACTCCGGCCTCGTCGCCGGCAGCGAGAGCCACACCGACTTCAGGCAACTCAACGAAAACGACATCGCCCAGTGCGCTCTGGGCGTGGTCAGTGATGCCTATCGTTACGGTTCCGTCCTCTTCCAAACGGGCCCATTCGTGGGTGCTGGCATATTTGAGTTCACTGGGCGTCTGGCTCATAGGGATTCCTCTGCAAACAACGACCGGCCTGTGCGACCAAAGCGGCCCATTCTAACCGGCCCCCATCGAAAAACAATGTTCACGCCACACCCATGGCACGGCGCATCAGCTCACGCTTGACCGGGCGGAGCTGGTCAACTGCATGCAGGCCGGCGTTACGCAACCAGCGCAGTGGCAGTGCCTCCTGCTCGAACAGGCGTTTAAAGCCCTCCATAGTCGACATCATCAACAGGTTTTCGCCTTTGCGTTGCCGCTGGTAGCGCTGCAGAAGGTCCAGCTGCCCCGGGCTGATTCCACGGCGGTAGCCCATCAGCACCTCCCTCGCCAATACCGCCACGTCCTGCAAACCAAGGTTGATCCCTTGCCCCGCTAAAGGATGAATGGTGTGTGCGGCATCGGCCACCAGCGCGACACCCGGCTGCACATAGTCCCGCGCATGTCTCTGCCGCAGGGGAAAAGCAGAACGCCGGGTACAGCCTGTTACCTTACCGAGTCGCATTTCACAGGCCTGCTCCAGCCTCCGGCAAAACGCCTTGTCATCCAAAGCCATAATGGTATCCACATGTTCGTCCTGCAGTGACCACACTATGGAACAGAAATGCTGCTCGGCTGTACCCAAC
>CAJQQW010000098.1 GCA_905480565.1 uncultured Halioglobus sp.
ACTGAAGCGTGCGGCCCGGGTGGGCGATGGCTGGATGTGCGCAGGTGCTGATCTTGATCAACTGCATGCATACATCGGCCGGATCAACCAGCTGCGGGAGGAATACGGCACTGTCAATCGACCTTTTCGCGTGTTCACCACGGGCGCAAATGCGTTTTCCAAAGAAGGTCTTGCGCAACTCGAAAGCATCGGCGTAACGGATGTCATCATTGGCTTTCGCAACGTCTACGAGTTCGAGGAAGACAAACCACTGGATGAAAAAATTGCGATGTTGAATTGGTATGCAGGAGAGTTTATCCGTGGGTGAATGCGCCCCTAACACGCCGGTGCTGGTGGGTGTCGGTGCTGTGCGACAAAAGCTGGAAGATTATCACAAGGCCCTTGAGCCGGTGTCACTCATGGAACACGCCTTGCGCGTTGCTGCTGCGGATGCGGGCACGGATGCGCTGCTGACGAGAGCCGATGAAATTCTTGTGCCCAACAGTCTGTGGGGGTACCGCGATCCGGCCCGAATTCTTGCGGATAGGCTCGGTGCGCAATCGGCGAAAACGTTATTAGCAGACTTCGGTATCTTGCAGCAGAGCCTGATAAACCGCGCCTGCCAACGTATTTTGGCAGGGAAAGCCCAGGTCGTGCTGATTGCCGGCGGCGAGGCGCGTTATCGGGAGCAGTGTGCCGCGCGTGCAGGTGATCAAGTAGATAGGGTGCAGGAAGGCGATGATATTGAGCCCGACATTACCCTGCGCCCGGGTGCGGAGTTGATGTCCGAAGTGGAGTCCAACGCTGGCCTGGGCATGCCGGTTGGCTACTACGCAATTATGGACAGTGCCCTGCGCTTCAAACAGGGTTTGAGTGTGGATGAACACCGTGACCTTATGGCGGCCCAATACGCCCGCTTCAGTGAAATCGCCGCAGCCAATCCCGAGGGTTGGGTAGATGAGTCGTTTTCCGCAGAGTTTATCCGGGCGCACTCCCCGAAAAATCGTATGCTCGCATTTCCTTACACGAAGTTGCACAACAGTCAGTGGACAGTAGACCAGGCGGCGGGTTTAGTCCTCTGCTCCGCAGCGGTGGCAGACGAACTGGGTATAGCGCGGGGTCAGTGGGTGTTTCCTGTAGCCTCGACAGAGTCCAACTTCATGTCGGTCATTGCGACGCGTGGCGACCTGGGAGGCAGTGAGGGGTTTCGGATCGCGGGCAGAAAAGCCATGCAGCTGGCGGGTGTGGACTTCAATGATGTTCGCCTGCGAGAACTCTACTCCTGTTTTCCGTTTGCCGTGCGTGTGCAGCGTGAGGAGATGGGTCTGCATGATATGGGCGATGACAGTGTGACGGGCGGTATGACCTTCGGCGGTGGCCCGCTAAATAATTTCGTCTTCCAGGCCACTGCAAAAATCGCGCAGTTGCTGCGCGAAAACCCGGGCGAGACAGGCCTCGTAACGACAGTCAGCGGTTTGCTGACGAAGCAAGCCTGTGCGCTGTGGTCAATGCACCCCCCGGCAGCCGGTTGGGCCTTCGCGGATGTCACTGATGAGGTGCGCGCGGTGACACCCTTGCGGGAGCTGGTGTCTGACTTCGAGGGGAGCGCAACTGTCGCGGGGTACACTGTGCTTTACCAGGGGATGGAGCCGTGGCGCGCTGTTGCGGTGTTTGATCTTCCCGGCGGCCGGCGCACGGTTTGTTACAGCGAGGAGGCATCAATCATCGCGGACATGATGTCTCGGGAGTGTTGTGGTATCAGTTATCGCTTGTCCAAGGGACAGCTTTTCGCCTGATTATTTGAAGACCACGGCCCCCGCAAGTGGGTCGTTTCCAGAAATCAGTTCCGCGAATTCCTGGGCCAGCTGTTCACTGCGTGCAATGCATTCCTTCCAGTAGGCCAGGCGTTCCGAAAAGCGGAAGTTTTTAAAGTCCGAGCGGTCGGGAATTTTGCCGTGCGGAAGGGCGTTGATAAATGCGGCGCTGGGACAAAGCAATACCAGTTGCTCGTAGCGATGATTCGCCGCCTGGCGCCAGGGCAGGAACTTGTCAAACCAGCCCGGAAAGAGTTGCTCGCTAAAATGCGGATAAAGCACCAGGCCATCTGTATCAAGTTGCTCCGGATTGAAATGGTAGTCGATGATGCCTCCATCCCAATACTGCCCCGCTGGTCCTCCGGGAATGTCGCGTTCACCATTCAGCACGAACGGAATAGACCCGCTGGCATGAATCGCTCGGCGCAGGTTCTTGTCCTCCAGGCGTACACATTGCGTGTCGAAATCCTGTAATCGCATGTGTGCATCGGGTGCAGAGCCTGTGTGAAACATCACGCGCTGGAAATGCAGTTTGAGCAAGCGACGGCTGACGGCATTACTCAGTGCCGCGCTGCCCATGGCTGTGGCCAGCAGTGTATTGGACGACGACCCGGCAGCCCCGCGTCCCCGTGCGGTGATAATGTGGGTTTGAATACGGGGGTGCTGCAGCAGATGCTCTTCTCCATGCCTGCCCAGAGTATGTTCCAGAATACCAAGGCTGACCTTGCTGACTTCCCTCGTATCCGGTTTCGTACTGTAGCGCTGATCGAGGTAGGCTTCTTCCATTCGTTCAATGGCGGCGACGGGGCCGGGCATGGCCAGGCAGGTATGTCGCCAGGCGCCAATGGAAGAGCCGAGGGTGCTGAGAGAGCCGGTTCCGCCCTGCAGGAAATCGCCGAACAGGAACCGATCCAGCTGGCTCAGAATCAGCCACTTGGCGCCGCCAGACGCGCCCAGTAGCAGGTTGAACAGGTCAGGCGACCAGCCCCGCTCGCCGATTAGCGCTGCCGCTTTGCGGCCCAGATAAACCCGCAGGGCCCTGTCGCCTGAAGCCATTAGTGCCGCTCAGCCCCGGCGCACTTCACGGGGCGCTTTGCCAGTCCACTTGCGGTACGCCCTGCGAAAGTTGGAGGAATCACTAAACCCTACGAGATAAGCGACATTGGCCAATGGGAGTCGCGTATTTTGCAGGTAGTGCGTCGCATGCTCTGCGCGAACCTGATCCAGCAGTTTCTGGAATGATTGCTCCTCCTCATCCAGCCTGCGGCGGTAAGTGCGTGGACTGACATTCAGCATGCCCGCTATTTGTGGCATTTGCGGATACTGACCCTCCAGCTTGCGCAACAGCCGAAGCGTCTGCTCCGCGACAGAATCTTCCCCCTCCAGATCTGCCAGCAGGCGCGCGCACTCCGCCTCATAGAGTTGGCGCAGCGGGGGGTTTGACAAGGGCAGCGGGGTATCCAGCCAGTCTCTATGGAACAGGATACGCCCCTGCAGCGTGTCGAAGTGTATGTCATCGCCCAGTACCTCGCGATAACGCGCGGCGTGTTCAGGTGCCGGGTAGGGCAGCTCCATCCGAACTGCAAGTTCTGGATCATTGAGCATGCCCCGCAGTGTGTTGATAAAGGCCCCGTAGAGCAGTTCAAAGCCGAATGTGAAGTCTGACTCGGTCTCGCCCGGGGTGGTCAGTATGCTGAGTATGCATGTGTCTCCCTCCTCTCTAAATTCCATTTCGAGATTTGAGGCCAATAGGTGATAGTACTTGAGCAATAGTCCCATGACTTGTCCGAGGTCGCGGCA
>CAJQQW010000099.1 GCA_905480565.1 uncultured Halioglobus sp.
CATATGTAATTCTATAATCTCCACACCATCGGCGATGATACGCCGGGCGAAATTATCCGCTTCCGTGAGGCAAATAATCACGTGCCGGTACTTCCCGGCTGGCATCCGATTAATGATATTGACCAGCCCGTTCTCCATACCCCCTGTAGACAGTGTATAGATTATGTGGGCAATTAGAGGAGGCGGATTTGAATCGACGCTCATGGCTGCAAACCATTGTAAAGGGCCTCAGCATGCCTGTTGAGAAAGCGCTGCATCTGCCCTCGCGTCGCCTCCAGCGATGAGCCCATCGGCATTGCGAGCACTACGCGATAAATGCCTGCGCCGTTCATGCCAACACTAGTCTTTAACTGCAGTATCTTGGCTTCATAATTATTGGACGTGCTAACACTGCCAACGAGATACCACGACCAGACAAGCAATTCACTACCGCGCTCCCGCAGTTGCGCCTCATCGACCTGGATCGGACCGCCTAGGAGATCGACGTTGTATTTTCCCTGCCAAAGCACGCGCTCCCAGCTGTCTTCCAGCGTGAATAGGCCACTGCTCCCTACCACCTCCGCATTCTCAAACAGGCCATCGTCAAATTGAACATAGAGTCCAGTCACCACACCGTCCCGCTGATAAAAAGCAGAGCGCTGGCCTGCCAGGCGCGAGGGCGGCAACCACCGCCACGATGACCCACGTACTGATTTCCAAGCCCCCGCTGCGTCTGGTAAATCCAACGACTGCCGCTGCACACCTCCTTTTTCGGCGATCACCGTAGTCGCCATCAAGGGAGCCACCGCTGCAGCAGCAACGGCAACCAGACCCGCCACCACGATCCCGACTGTGGTGTGGGTGACGGCGGAAATATCTTGCTCGCTCGTCACTGCGCCGCGTGTCTCCGTCTGCTGATCCTCTCGAAAAAAAGAGCCTAACCAAAACAAAAGAAAAACGACGAGACCAAAAAAAACCCAGCCATAAACCAAATGATCGGCCCCGGTTGCTATGGACATATCACTTAAATGGCCCAACATGACTATAATATAAGCCCGCGCACTGTTGGCGAATACGGGAACAATCGCAGAAACAAGAATAAACAGCGCTCGACGCCATATGCTGCGGTAGGTGAGATATGCGTAAAGGGTTCCCACTGTTACTGATGCAATGATGTAGCGTACTCCACTGCACGCTTCAACCACAGACCAGCGCCCCGAGGGCAGTGTAAAATGCAGGCCCTCCCGATAAACCGGAATACCTGTCATTTCGATCAGCCATACTGTTGACGTCGCTGTGTACTCCATCATGGGCGCAATCAAGCCCTCTCCCATAGGCACGGCAAAGAACAGGAACAGTAAGGGAAATGCCAACATACGCCCCAAGCGGATACCGAGAACGGACCATGTTCCTACAATAACCATCGCGACCAGCGCCAACTGCTGCAACACCTGCACATCGACCACCGCAGCCACTAGCCAAACGAGCCCCACAGGCAATAGAAACGCACTCAATAAGAGATTTGGTTGCGGACGCACGGGAGCGATTTCATCCCACCGAATGTATATCAGCCACAAAGAGATTGGTAAAATCAGGAAACCATGAGCGAAGGTTTCAGAGCGCGCCCAGATGGCGACCATGGACAGGGCAGTGGCGTGATAGACATACAACAATGCCAGAAAGAAAAGCCCGACAACCCACATGCCAACACGTGCATCTGCCCGCCCCAAAACTGATTGTGCGGACATCCTTTGCTAACCTAGCGAACGGGCGAGAAATGGGCCAACAAAATTAGCCACCGGCAAGGGAAGCTTGCCCCAAATCTTGATCATTGTCTGATACTTTGGGTTAAGGGGATTAACATCTGGCACCGCGTCTGAATTCACCAGGTAATACTCATAGGGAAGCGGACTAGGCTCAAAGCCGAAGTTTTTCTTAAAGCTATAGGGGCCAGTACCCGCCTTACTGCGGCCAAAGTCGAACAAGCGATAGCCTTGGGCAGCGGAAAGGCGCATAAGCTCCCAATACATAAAATGATTAACACCCTTAATATGCCGTGCTGCTGCAACGCTGCCACCGTAATACGGAATCACCTCATCTCGGAAATAGAAATTCATTACACCCGCGACATCGCGTCCTTCGTGCGTGATCATCAAGATACTGCAGTCGGCCTTGAACTCATCTTTAAGAATCCGAAGATACTTCCGAGAGAAAACCGGCGTCCCAAGATTCTTCACACTTTCAGAGTAGACACGAAAGAACCGATCCGTTGACTGAGTCCATTCACTGAGAAGCCCCTCCTTGATACCCTTACGCACCATGGCACGCTGACGATTTGGAATGGCCTTCAGGTTTACCTCATCATTGGAGTCTATCGCTTTGCGAAACGTAAAATAGAGATCTTTCACAGGCCAACCGGCATCACTTACTTCGCGATTGCGCAACTCAAGGGCATCAACTTTTAGGGTATCTGACAAATCCGACGCTGTTTTTCGCAACGTATTCGCTGCCTCCTCGCTGTCTGCAACGACCCCGCCGTATACGCAAAATGGTAGGGAGGCTAGCGAGTGTCCGAACAACACACTCTTGATCTCGGCAAGAGGAAGAATGCCTACAATGTCACCGTTTTCCTGCGCACACAAAAAATGCGTTCGATGGCCGAAAGCGCGCTCGAGGACAGCTTTCCAACTGGAAAGATGAAAGAAAGTGGCCGCCTCAGAGCGCCGGACGTAGTCATCCCAGCTATCCATCAACTGGTTATTGAGCTTTCTCACCGTTAACGTCAAGTCCGTCTGCCCTCTGTCAGAAAAATTTCATCCATTCGGCCCCAGGAAAAATCGGTCAACAATTTCTCTAACCGATTATACGTACGATCCAGGTTCAGGTAATGACGAAAGCGCGTCTTCACGCCCAGTTGCTGCTGGCGAGGCTGATCAGGGTCAATTTCCCATGGGTGAAAATAGAAAATACCTGACTCTCCATCCAGCCGATTGACTCGCGCAAGCGCCCATCGAGAAAAAGCGTAAGGGAACAAGCGGAACCAGCCACCGCCACCACAATTAATGTTGCGCCCAGCCAAGGGTACTGTCGTAATCGGAATTTCGAGAAGCGCTCCACCTGCTGTACTGAAAGGGAAGCGTGGTGCTCCGGGCATGCCGTAAAGGTCATGTCGGATCGGCACAATACTGGAACTATACTCGTAACCCGCCTCCGCTAGTTGATCCCACGCCCAGGCTTCATTCGTTCCGATAGAATAGCTAGCCGCCCTGTATCCAATCACTGGCTCACCGCTTAAGTCCTGAAGAAGACGTCGGGTACGATCGATATCATCTCTAAAAGCTTCAGGCGTCTGAGTGCTGACGCGTATATGCTCCCAGCCGTGGCTTGCTAGCTCGTGTCCAGCCTCAACAATTGTTTTAACAAGTCCAGGATGGCGCTCCGCCACCCAGCCAAGCATGAAAAATGTACCCCTTACCTCGTGCCGAGCAAAGAGATCGAGTATACGCAACGTGTTATCTTCAACACGTTTGGGAAAATCATCCCAGGTTGCTTTGTCAACATGCGATTCGAAAGCGGAGACCTGAAAATAATCTTCCACGTCTACTGTCATCGCATTGCGCACCTGCCCACTGTCAAGCGTTTCAGCCGGGGCACCCATGAATTTTATCCCGATGCCCACTGGTGGATGATCTGGACTATGCGCGAGGCTG
>CAJQQW010000100.1 GCA_905480565.1 uncultured Halioglobus sp.
GCATGACGGATATCAATCAACTGAGCACCTGGAATCTCGAGATTTCCAAAGCTATTGCCGCCCTGGGCACCGAGGACTTTTTCCCAGCGCTGGTGAAGGCCATCCATGGGCAGGTCAAGGTCGACTACCCGCAGGTCTGGCTATACCACAAAGACTTACCCCCCCGCGTGCTCTACCACGAGATTCCAGAACACGCTGTCTATAGTCAGATAGATGAGTATCTGGAGGGCCCTTACCGGGAGGACCCTTTTTACCATACATCCCTGCACCAGCCTCGCGCCAAGATCTACCGCCTGTCGCGCATTACCATGGGCAAGCTGCAGGAATCAGACTACTACTGCAACTACTACGCCGATACAGGGACCTGCGACGAGGTCGTCTACGTCTCAAAGTTGCAGGCGGGCAACGTGCTGAACCTGAGTATGATGCGCCTCAAGGAAAGCGCACCATTTACGGACGAGGACTACGAGAACCTCTACCTATTAGCGGAACCCATTGCAGAGCTGATGAAAAGCCATACCGAAAATCAGGAGTTCGCCGCCCAAAACCTGATCCAGCCGGGCATTGACCACCAGATCAACCTTGCATTCCGCACTTTTGGCGCCTCTTTGCTGTCACCTCGGGAAAAAGATGTGCTGGAATTGATGCTTCGAGGATACGGCACGGATACATCGGCGGAACGACTGGATATCGCGGTAGAGACTGTTCGTCGACACCGCAAGAGTATCTATCGAAAGCTTGATGTCAGCTCTCAGACAGACCTTTTCTCCCTGTTTTTAAATGCATTATCATGCATCGGTCAAGCCGCTGGAGAAGATCCTTTGAGCATATACATGTCGCCCCGTTAGGGGGACCGCCCGTGTTCCAGCATGGATTGTCGATTGCTCTAAAAAAGCTGAAATTCGCTGCGGGATCTGACGCACTGACCGCCGGAATGCCCCAAGTAGGGTATTGAGCGGGTGCGACAGTCAGGCGATAGTAGGCTACCGATGATATTCTCATGGCAGACGCATGTCGCTTGAAGCCGACTGGTTCCTTCGGGCTCACCCCGAAATCACCACCATAGAAGCGCTGCTCCCTGACTGTAACGGGATCATGCGCGGTAAGTGGCTCCCCCGCCATAAACTGTCGACTATCTTTGACGGCGACCTCAAGCTTCCCAAGACGGCTCTCAGTCTCGATATATGGGGCCGGGATGTCGAGAAGCTGGTCTTCGCCACTGGCGACGCCGATGGAATGTGTCGGCCGGTAGAGGGCTCTCTGCTGCCCACCCCGTGGTCTGCTAATGGCACCCATGGCCAAATCATGCTGTCCATGTTCAACACGGACGGTGCGCCCTATGCCGGTGATCCGCGGCATGTGCTGAAACAGGTTTTAACCCGGTTTGCCGACGCAGGACTGCAGCCGGTGCTGGCTGCAGAACTGGAATTCAGCCTCGTGCAGTGGGATGAAAACATCCCGGCACACACCTGCCCGACGCCCGCGGGCGGATCCCCCGTGGGCGGCAACACCTATGGCCTCGATGTTCTCAACCACCACCAGAAGATGCTCGAAGAGCTTCGCCAGGCCTGCGAGACGCAGGATATCCCCTTCGACGGCGTGGTCAAGGAGTCAGCTCCGTCACAGTACGAAATCAACCTGCATCACGTGGACAACCCCGTTTTAGCCGCCCGGCAGATTCTGATGATGAAAAGGCTGGTAAAGGGGGTTGCTGCGAAACACCAGCTTATCGCCAGCTTCATGCCGAAGCCCTTCGAGGAGGAAGCCGGCAACGGTATGCATGTTCACTGCAGCGTGCTTGATAAGGACGGCATGAATATTTTCAATGATGGCAGCGAAAAAGGCTCACCCCTGCTGCATAACGCAATCGGGGGCTGCCTCGCTAACATGGCTGATTCAGTCGCGATTTTTTCACCCAGTTATAATGGTTACCGGCGCTTTCAGCCCGGGTGCCATGCGCCTACTTATCCCAGTTGGGGCTACGAAAATCGCACGGTGGCGGTGCGCGTTCCCGCCGGTAACCAGGCTGCGAGGCGGCTCGAACACAGGGTGGCGGGGGCCGACGCCAACCCCTACCTGCTGTTCTCCGTGATCCTGTCGGCGATGCTGGATGGAATCGAGCAAAATCTGTCACCAGGAGACCCCATCAGCGGCGACGGCTATGCCCAGGAAACAGCGAGCCTGCCTATTTATATGCCCGATGCAATGCAGCTGTTTGACGACTCCGATTTCATTCGCCAAAGCCTCGGAACTGAGCTCCAGCGGATTTACACCCTCACCAAGCAGCAGGAGATGGAGGAGTTCCGCAAGCGAATATCCACACTGGAGTACCAGACTTTCCTGCAGCAACTTTAGCCCCTGAAGCCGCACAGCGAGGCGGATTTCACCCCCAAAGCCCCAGTAACACTGGGTTTCACTATCCATTTCGCAGCGCTGTGCGGTCGAGCAGATTCCCGGAACCATCGCGCGGTTACACACTCTAAGCAGAGTAAGGTAAAATGCCGCCCAACACCGGATGAATGAACCCATCATGCGAAGTAAGACACCACTGCATTTACTGTGGCTCGTGCCCTTGGTCATGGCTGCCCTCGTCTCTCTCAGAAGCGCCGTCGCCCATGAGGAAGCGCCCTGCGCCCTGGCTCTGGGTCAGACTAACGCTCAGCAGGGCTCGACACTGGGCAACAACCTGGAGATCCTGAGCTGGAATATCCAGAAGGCGAGCAACACCGGCTGGGCCGAGGACCTCACGACTTTTGCCGAAGGTGTCGACCTTGCTTTTATTCAAGAGGCCTCTATCGAAGCGCGGATTCCCGAGGCACTGTCGCTGCATTCCAATTTTGCCCGCGGTTACACCACGCCGGGTCGTGAAACAGGTGTGATGACCTTGAGTAGCAGCACGCCCAGCGTGCACTGTAAATTAACCTCGATAGAGCCTTGGCTGGGCACCCCGAAAGCGACCAGTGTCACCGAGTACCGGCTGGAAAACCGCGAAGAACGCCTGCTGACCATTAACCTCCATGCCATCAATTTTGACCTCGGCTTGCAGCGCTTCCACTCACAGTTTGAGGCGCTGCGCACCCTGCTGGATAGGCACCAGGGGCCCGTTATCGTCGCTGGCGACCTGAATACATGGAGCGGCAGTAGACAGGCCCTGGTGGACACCTTCATGCAAGAGCACGGCCTTGGTTCTGTGACATTCGAACCGGACCTGCGCACCACCGCCTTCGGTCGAGCACTTGACCATATTTATGTTCGCGGCCTGCGCGCGAGTGATGCGCGGGTCATCCCCGTTTCCAGTTCTGACCATAATCCGCTAAGGGTAAGGCTAGGTTTTCTATAATGCGTAACTCGATAAATATCACAGTATTTTCAGTCCTGCTTGGACTGTCAGGCGCGCTCTCAGCTGCTGGGGATGATGTTGCACAAGCGGAAATTGAGCACTTGTTGATCTTTGTCAGCGAAAGTCCCTGCACATTCATCCGCAACAAGGTACGTCATGAGGGCCCGGCCGCCTCAGAACACCTGCGGCTAAAGTACGAGGGCGACCAGCGCCACGTTCAATCGGCGGAATTATTTATCGAGCGAGTAGGCACAAAAAGCACGCTGACAGGTAACCCCTATACGGTGAACTGTGGCGGCCAGGCGCAAACCTCCAGAGAGTGGTTGCACCGGGAACTGGCCAGCTATCGCAACCTGTCGGACCCCTACCGGAATCGCTAAAAACCGTCGCCAGCAGCAAAATGAAAACGGAACAGAACATTAATGTAAACTGGGGCGGTGCAAGGGAACAGATCCCGCCCAACTGACCACGCAGTTATTACACCAGAGGTAATGCATACTCATCATGAAACAGGCACAGATAAAACCTCCGTTTAACCGGGTCAACCTGGCCATTTTTGTCGGCCTGCCGATTGCGGCACTGATACTGGTCCCTGTGTGGGGAATCTATCAAGGCTACGACACCTTCCAATGGGTT
>CAJQQW010000101.1 GCA_905480565.1 uncultured Halioglobus sp.
GAAGCCAATATCCTCTATCAGCTTCATAGTGGCGGCGAAATCCGCTTCGCTCTCGCCCGGGAAGCCCACGATAAAGTCCGAGGAAATGCTGATACCGGGACGAATGGTGCGCAGGCGGCGGATTCTGGACTTGTACTCCAGCACGGTGTGGCCCCGCTTCATGGCCGCCAGCACCCGGTCCGAGCCGCTTTGCACTGGCAGGTGCAAATGGTCTACGAGTTGGGGAATGTGTCGGTAAGCCTCTATCAGGGCGTCTGAAAATTCCATCGGGTGAGAGGTCGTGTAGCGAATACGCTCGATACCCGGGATGCGCGCCACGAAATGCAGCAACTCGGCGAAATCGACGATATCGCCCTCGTGGTTTACGCCGCGGTAGGCATTGACGTTTTGCCCCAGCAGATTGACCTCCCGGACACCCTCGCCAGCCACATGCGCTATCTCTGCTATTACGTCGTCCAATGGGCGCGAGACCTCTTCACCCCGGGTATAGGGCACGACGCAAAAAGTGCAATACTTGCTGCATCCTTCCATAACAGAGATATGGGCGCTGGGGCCGTCCGATTCGGGCAGCGGTAGTCGGTCAAATTTTTCGATTTCCGGAAAGCTGACGTCTACCACAATGGTGCCGTCGCTGCGGCTTTGCTCCAGCATATCCGGCAGGCGATGCAGTGTCTGTGGTCCAAACACCAGATCCACGTAGGGCGCCCGGCGCCCAATGTCCGCGCCTTCCTGGCTTGCGACACAGCCGCCCACGCCGATCACCAGATCCGGGTTTTTCTGCTTCAGCTGCTTCCAGCGGCCCAGCTGGTGGAAGACCTTCTCTTGTGCTTTTTCCCTTATAGAACAGGTATTTAAAAGAAGTACATCGGCTTCTTCGGGGTTTTCAGTCGGCACCATGTCGCAGCGCTCATGCAGCAGGTCCGCCATACGCGCAGAGTCGTACTCGTTCATCTGGCAACCGTGGGTCTTGATGAAGACTTTTTTATTCACCTGGCTGTCGCGGAGGCATAGCGCCGCTACTCTATTACTCAAACGGGCTGCGGAGTATACCCGCAGAATCCCGGGAAACACAGTCATTCCGCGACTCGCGCGGGGCCTGCTTTTGCGGTCAGTGGGCCTCATCGTGCGCCGTTCACCCCGCTGTGCTGCATCCCGCTGAGGGTGCTGGTATTCTGCGAGAAGGGTGGTAAGATTGCCGCCCTCCGAAAAACCATGTCCGGTGGCTGTCTGACCGGGAGGCCGCCGATGCTTGAGAGTGCGATGGCAAACGAACCCGTCTACAAGGTGATTTTCCAGAACGGCAGTCAGGTGTTCGAGGTATTCGCACGCCAGATTTACCAAAGCGATATGTGGGGCTTTATCGAGGTCGAGGAATTCGTCTTCGGCGAGCGATCTCAGATACTCGTGGACCCGAGTGAAGAGAAGCTCAAGAACGAGTTCAATGGGGTCAAGCGCAGCTATATCCCGATACAGGCAGTGATTCGTATCGACGAGGTTGAAAAAGAGGGCAGCAGCAAGGTGTCCGCTTTGGCTTCCGGTGATGACAACGTCGCCAGTTTTCCGTTCGCCGGTATGCCTCCCGAGCAGAAAGAGAGCGATTAGTCGGCAACCCTCCTACCCGGTTCTAAGCCTGATTCAACCGCTCCTGCAGCGACGCAAGTTTGACACACACTACAAATGCATCCATAGCAGCCGTCAGGTCTTCCACAGAGGGAAAGGTCGGCGACAGGCGTATATTGCTGTCGTTGGGGTCTTCACCGTAGGGAAAAGTGGCGCCCGCCGGAGTGAGCTTTACGCCTATGTCGCCCGCCAGAGCCACTACGTGCTTTGCCAGTCCCGGCAGGGTTTCGAAGGAGACGAAGTAGCCGCCCCGGGGTTTCGACCAGCTACCCATACCACGGCCGTCGAGCTCGCGCTCCAGTGTGTCCAGAACGCATTCGAAGCGCGGCCTGAGCAGTGCGGCGTGCTGCGCCATATGGCGGGCAAGATTTGCCGGGTTCTTGAGAAAGCGGACATGGCGCAGTTGATTAACTTTGTCCGGGCCAATGGTCTGAAAGCCCAGGTGTCGTTTCAGCGCGGCCAGGTTGTCTGCACTGCTGGACAGGAATGAGATACCGGCTCCGGCAAAGGTCACTTTGGACGTCGAGCCGAACTGGAATACGCTGTCGAGTGTGTCGTATTTTTTACAGTAGGCGTGCAGGGGTGCCAGTGACGGCGCATCTGGATAGAGCGCATGCACTGCATAGGCGTTATCCCACATCACGAGAAAGTGCGGCGCCGCGATTTTGCCAAGACGGGCGATACGCTCCACCGTGTTGTCGCTGTAGACACAACCGGTGGGGTTGGCAAAGCGGGGCACGCACCACATGCCCTTGATTGAATGGTCCGCCTTTACATGGGCCTCGACGCAGTCCATATCCGGACCGGTGTCGAGCATGGGAACAGTGATCATCTCGATACCAAGGTGTTCGCAGATAGAGAAGTGGCGGTCATAACCCGGTGTTGGACACAGGAATTTAATTGGGTCGTCATTGCCCCAGGCGGTGGATGGTCCGCGCAGTCCATGGCTTAGTGCACATTCGATCGTGGCATACATCATCGACAGGCTGGCGTTCCCGCCTACGTAAGTGACGTCAGGCGGCGTATCCAGTACCTGCGCGAAAAGCTCCCGGGCCTCTTCCAACCCCTCTAATCCGGCGTAGTTGCGGGTATCCGTGCCGTTGCTGGCGAGGTAGTCCCCGGCGAGTATACCGTCCAACGCATCAGACAGTGCCAGCTGTTCCTTGTTAGGCTTGCCTCGCGTCAAGTCCAGTGACAGGTCGAGACCACGCAGGGCTTCGTACTGCTGCCTGAGGTCTTCCAGTTGCCCGTACAGCTCAGGTTCTGACATGTGATCGATAGGCACGGTACGCTCCTTGCAAGACGGCGCCTGATGCGCCCCGGTCATTTACGGCGGAGAAGTATACCGACTGTGAGACGCTAACTGTATGTGCAAGCTTGAAAAATACTGAGGCGTCCTTATGTATAGTGGTTTGGGAAGAACATTACGCCCGATGACGTGGAGCGGTGTGGGTATGACTGAGTACAACGAGGCGGTAGACGGCGAAGTGGTTCCTGCAGAGGGGGCGCACGGAGCGCCAGCGGTGGCGGACGATGTCCTGCCTGAGACCCTGCACCTGATTCCGATTCCCAAGCGGCCCTTTTTTCCGGGCCAGGTGCAGCCGGTGGGCATTAACCCCCTTGAGTGGGGGGCGACCCTGCAGGCGGTGGATGAGGCCGGACATGGACTTATCGGCCTGGCCTACGTTGAGCACGAGGATGCGGCCGGGTTGGACCAGCGTCAGTTTCCGGATATTGGCTGTGTGGTGCGTTTGCACCGCCCCCCGATGGCATCGCCGGATCAGGGTGGTCAGTTCCTGGCGCAGGGGGTCAAGCGCTTTCGCATTGTGCGCTGGCTGAGTGACAGTCCACCCTACCTCGCGCAGGTGGAATATCCTCGCAGCCAGGGTGACCGGGACTCGGACGAGATCAAGGCCTATGCCATGGCGCTGATCAAGGAAATCAAGGAGTTGCTGCCTCTGAGTCCGCTTTACAGTGAGGAACTCAAGCAGTACATGGCGAACTTCAGCCCGGCTCAGCCTAGTTTGATGGCAGACTTTTCTGCCGCACTGACTACCGCATCCGGTGAACAGTTGCAGGAGATTTTGGAGACGTTGCCGCTGCGTGCACGGATGGAAAAGGTACTGGTATTGCTGCGCAAGGAGAGAGAGGTCGCTGCCCTGCAGGGCCAGATCACCAGTCAGGTGAATGAGAAGGTCTCCGAAAACCAGCGCGAGTTCTTTCTTCGGGAACAATTGAAAATCATCCAGAAAGAGCTCGGCATCTCCAAGGACGACCGCACTTCGGATGCGGAGATGTTCGAAGAGCGAATCAAGGATCGCGAGCTGCCGGAAGCGGCGTCGAAACGCATACAGGAGGAGCTAAACAAGCTGTCTGTATTGGAGGCGGGTTCGCCCGAGTACGGAGTAACACGCAATTATCTCGACTGGGCAACGAATGTGCCATGGGGTGTCTTGTCCGACGACAACCTGGATCTCAAGCGCGCTCGACTGGAGTTGGATGCGCATCATGAAGGTCTGGAGGATGTCAAGAAACGCATTCTTGAGTTTCTTGCGGTGGGGGCGTTCCGCGGTGAGATCGCAGGCTCGATCCTGCTGTTGGTGGGTCCTCCCGGCGTGGGTAAAACCAGTATTGGCCGTTCGGTCGCCGATGCACTGGGGCGAGAGTTTTATCGCTTCAGTCTCGGCGGCATGCGCGACGAGGCGGAAATCAAGGGCCACCGGCGCACGTATGTCGGTGCCATGCCCGGCAAGTTTGTGCAGGCGCTGAAGGAGGTGCAGGTATCCAACCCGGTTATCATGCTTGACGAGATCGACAAGATCGGCGCTTCCTATCAGGGTGATCCGGCATCAGCCCTGCTGGAGGTGCTGGATCCCGAGCAGAATAGTGAATTCCTTGATCACTACCTCGATCTGCGGGTCGACCTGTCGAAGGTGCTATTCATTTGCACCGCTAACCAACTCGATACCATCCCCGGTCCTCTGTTGGATCGCATGGAGACCCTGCGGTTATCCGGTTATGTAGCAGAGGAAAAACTGTCGATCGCCAAGCGGCACCTCTGGCCGCGGCAGTTGGAGCGCCATGGCCTGACCGACGCACAACTGAAGATTAACGACGCGGGGTTGAAGTATGTGATCGATTCCTACTGCCGGGAGGCGGGGGTGCGCATGCTGGAGAAACAACTGGCCGGCATTATGCGTAAATCCATTGTGCGCTTGCTGGAAGGTGATGAGAAGAAATTGCGCGTAGGTCGCAAGGACATCGACTCTCTGCTGGGTAGGCCGCCCTTCCAGCCGGATCGTCCGCTGCGCGGACTCGGTGTGGTAACGGGACTTGCCTGGACGGCGATGGGCGGTGCAACGCTGCCGATCGAGGCTTCACAGGTGCACACTCTCAATCGCGGCTTTAAACTGACCGGGCGACTCGGCGAGGTGATGAAGGAGTCCGCCGAGATAGCCTACAGCTACGTTGTGGCTCATCTAAAGGACTACGGTTGCGACCCGGATTTTTTCGATGTGAGTCTGGTGCACCTGCACGTGCCCGAGGGCGCTACACCCAAGGATGGCCCGAGTGCGGGTATTACCATGGCCACGGCGCTGGTTTCGCTGGCGCGCAAGGATCGTATCCGTCGACCACTGGCGATGACCGGGGAGCTGACTCTCACCGGACAGGTGCTGCCGGTGGGTGGGATTCGCGAGAAAGTGATAGCGGCACGTCGCAGCAAGATCATGGAACTCATTATCCCCTTTGGTAACCGGCGAGACTTTGAAGAACTGCCCGACTACCTGCGAGAGGGCATTAATGTGCATTGCGCGCGCAATTACCGTGAGGTGTTCGAATTTGTATTCGACGAACACCGTGTGGACAAGTCGCTGCATTAATAAATGCGAGAGGTCAGCCTCGCTGCGTGGGGGCGATACCCGCCTTGGCGAGGCACGTTTATCAGCAGGCAGTGGGTATTTTCGCTTGTGGTTTCCATGTCCCCGGTACTCTGGCCGTGACGATGGCTCGGCGCGGAGCGGGGTAACCCTCGATCGTTTGCCTGGCATCCACGGGATCGAGAAAGTCGGCCAGTGAGTGAAAACTCATCCACTCGGTTGAACGTTGTTCTTGCGTGGTTGTGACAGTCACATCAACGAGGGTAGGCTCTGTCAGTCCGAGTTTGGCAAGCCAGCCCAACAGGGTGTCGCAACTGGGCAGGAACCAAACGTTGCCCATGCGTGCGTACCGGCCCTCGGGCACCAGGATTTCCCCGGGTCCACCCTCGATCACCAGTGTTTCCAGCACTAGCTGCCCGCCGGGACGCAGGCAGTCTCTCAGTTCCTGCAGGTGATCAAATGGCGAACGGCGGTGATACAGCACGCCCATGGAAAATACGGTGTCAAAGGCCTGTAGCTTCGTCGGTACCTGCTCCATTGCGAGGGGCAGGACCCATACGTTATTTTGGCGTAGATATTTTTGCAGAGCCCAGAATTGCACGACGAATAATGGCGAGGGATCGATGCCGATGACCTCGGCGGCACCTTCTCCCAGCATGCGCCAGCAGTGGTACCCGCTGCCGCAACCGACATCCAGTACGCGGCGTCCGGCCAGTGTGTCTATACCCGGCAGCAGCCGGTCCCATTTCCAGTCAGAGCGCCATTCTGTATCAATAGTTGCGCCGAACAATTCGAATGGTCCCTTGCGCCAGGGATGCAAGCGCTGCAACGCGTTGCGCAACCGGGTTGTCGTCTGCGCCTCCAGAGGCGTCGTGCACCCGGCGCCGACACGGCTGCTGTTGAGCTGCACACTGTCTGCGGTTATCGCGGGGAGGTCCTCCAGCGCCTTTAACCAGCTTGCCAGGTCACCATAACGTTCCTGACTCAGGCCCTGCTCAACCTGTGTTGCCAACACTTGCGCCCAACGGTCCAGAGCACTGTAGCGCCAGTGATTGGCAAGCGGAGTGTAGTCAATCATTTCAGCGCGACGAGTGAGGCAAAGTTAAAACACTGAAACCAGACGTCGCAGCTGCTGAATCCTGCACTTACGAGGCGATGCCTGTGTTGCTGCAATGTTTCGGGTACCAATACGGTCTCCAGCGCGGTGCGTTTTGCTGCCACCTCGAGGTCGCTGTAGCCGTTGTCCCTTTTAAACTGGTGGTGAAGCTCGATATTAAGATCGTCCAGCCGTTTGTCTTTGAAGCTCAATTTCTCCGACAGTACCAGGATGCCGCCGGGCTGCATGCCCGCGTAAATGCCGTTGATGACCTCATCGCGCTGGCCCGGGGGGACGAACTGCAAGGTGAAGTTGAGAATAACGACGGAGGCATTCGCAACGGCGACATCCTGCAGATTGGCGCAATGCAGTTCCACGGGGGTTTCGTGGGTATCTGTTTCGATGATGCTGCGGCAGCGTTGCAGCATGTCGGGTGAATTGTCGACCGCGATGATGCGGCAGCCCGGCTGGCGGATAGCGTGGCGCATAGCGAGAGTAGAGGCTCCCAGCGAACATCCGAGATCGTAGAGGTTGCTGTCTGCTGTGGCGTATTTCCCCGCCAGCAGCCCGGTCATGGAGATGATGGTGGGATACCCCGGCACGGAGCGCTTGATCATGTCCGGAAAAACCCGTGCCACGTGCTCGTCAAAAGTAAACAGGCCCCGGTCTGAAGCAGGGTTGGCGAAGAGTGTGTCGCGGGAGTCGGTCAATGTCGGCGTCAGGGCTGGAATGGGCTGGTTAAAAAATATACGAACGGCTGTGTGAGGCTTAATTCTAGCATGAATTATTAAACCGGGCGCCCAAGGTTTTGCTGTATTCCTTTGACTCAACTGGCCACAATGAAGGTGCGTGTTTTTTGCACTGTGGAGCGTTTATGCCGAGTTCAACACCCATGTCCTCGTCGGATATCAGGCCGCCCCGTTTGCGGCACAGTATGATGGAACTGGGGCGAGCGATGCTGGAAATTGGCAGCACCGCTATGCTGGGTCCGGTGTTCAAGACGCTGCCCAAGGGCGATGGTCACACTATCATAACCATTCCGGGATTCATGGGGGCGGATGGTTCAACGTCACAGCTGCGGCGTTTCCTGCGGAATCGCGGTTACAACGCGGTGCCTTGGGGTCTGGGGCGCAACGGCGCGGATGTGCGTTCGCAAAATCTGGAAGATTTCCTCGATCATCGCACCGCTATGGAAGACGCGATTGCCGCGCGCGTTGAGCAGGAGTATCTCGCCAGCGGCCAGAAAGTGACTCTGGTCGGCTGGAGCCTCGGCGGCCTTTACGCGGTGGCTCTGGCGTATCGGTACCCGCGCTGGATACGTCAGGTCATCACCCTCGGTACACCCTTTGGCGACCCCCGTGGCACGGCGCTTTACAGTGTAATGGGGAGTTTCTATGGTAACGACGTTGATGAAGAAGCGCTGTCTCGCTGGGTGGACCACACCTACAGATCTGGCAAGCTGCGCGTGCCTGTTCTTGCGCTTTATAGCGAGTCGGATGGCATAGTTGGGAGCGGTATCGCTCGTTGTAAGGGAGACGCAAACTACGTCACCAACATGGCGGTGTTGGCCAGCCATGTGGGTTTCCCTTTCAACCCGCTGGTGTTCGCCGTGATCGCTAACCACCTCGTCGAGCCGCATGAGCGCTGGGCGCTTTGCCGCGATGCCCGGATAGAACCCCTTGTGCGGGTGGTGCCTGCGTGCTGAGGCGTGCTCTCGCGAGGCGTCAGTTTACACTCCGAACCAACAAGCGCTCTTCCGTCGATGTCGTCTCGTCGTTTCGTGCCAGGGGAGAAAACTGCGCAAATTGGGAGGCCTCCGCTGGATTTTTTCGGCTGTGGCCGCGTTGCCTGTAGCGAATACTGGCGAGAAACTCCACCAGGCTTACCTTACCCTCGTCCAGTCGCTTCATTTGACGCATCCATTAGCTGATGTGGCTACTACAACGATATCTGAGTGTAGACCGTGACAGGTTGAATGGGACGTAAAAAGTGCTCGTCAATCGTGTGAACAATGTCAGTCATTGTTCCTCTTGGCTATAATCCCGGTCGTTTCTGGAGGCTGTTGATGAAGCCGGTTAACTATTCCACGTCCCGTTCACCCGTGGCGGCACTTGTTGGCCCCGGGCACTGCACGCTATACGCGCCGTTTTGTTAGTGCGGCGGCTGTGAAGGCAATACATGCGGGACTGGAATGCGGTATATTGAAAGGCAAGAAAGAGGACCTCGATATCCTGTCGTTTGGCCCCACGAGAAGGGGGGCGCACTCGCCTGCAGAGCGCCTGCAAATTGAAACCGTCGAACCCCCCTGGCTGTTTCTAAGGGAACTGCTGGCGGAGTTGTGACGATCTGGAGTACTCGATGCTACAAATATTGGAACAATTGCCTGCCGATCCGATTCTGGGTCTCTCCGCGGCCTGTCAAGCAGATCCCAATCCGGACAAGGTCGACCTGACTGTAGGAATTTACAAGAACGAGAAGGGCGAGTGCCCGGTTTTTGCCGCAGTGCAAAAGGCTCAGCAGTCTCTCGTGGGCGAAGAAAGGAGCAAGGCTTATCTGGCGGCGGCGGGTGACGGGGCTTTTAATCAGGGTATACAAAAACTGGTGCTTGGCGATGATAGCGGGGCGCTTGATGATGGGCGCGTGACCAGTATCCAGACCCCCGGCGGTTGTGGCGCGCTGCGCATCGGAGCGGAAATAGTGCACGCGGCTGCCCCGAATGCAAAAGTATGGGTGTCTGATCCGACCTGGCCGGTGCACAAGCCATTACTGGGCAGCGTGGGGCTGGAATTCCAAAGTTACCGCTACTACGACCATGCCACGCATGGCGTCAACTTCGACGGAATGGTGAGTGATCTCGCCGGCGCTAAAGCTGGCGACATCGTGCTGCTGCACGGTTGTTGCCACAACCCCTGCGGCGCGGATCTATCCCTGGAGCAGTGGCGCGTTATCGCGGAATTGGCGGAGCGACAGGGGTTCACTCCCTTCGTGGATTTTGCCTATCAGGGCATGGGCGTTGGCCTCGATGAGGATGCCGCGGGGTTGCGCTTGTTGGTATCACGCCTGCCTGAGGTGATTGTAGCCTCCTCCTGCTCCAAGAACCTGGGGCTGTATCGTGAGCGCACCGGGGCCGCCGTTTTTGTCTGCGCAGACGCAGTCAATGCGCGTGCTGTCCTGAGCCAGGCCCAGTCCGCTGCGCGGCGGGTATATTCCATGCCGCCCGCACACGGGGCCTTGCTGGCCGGGCGAGTGTTTACCGATGACGCACTGGGTGCGCTTTGGCGGGAGGAATTGTCCGCAGTGTGCGAGCGCATCAACGGTTTGCGCAGCAGTTTGCGTCATGCCCTGGAGTCTCGTTGCGGCGGTAACTTCGCTTTTATCGAAGCGGAAAAGGGCATGTTTTCCTTTCTCGGGCTTAGTGCGGAGCAGGCTCAGCGACTGCGCAGCGATTACAGTGTTTACATGCTGGATTCGTCCCGTATAAATGTTGCGGGAGTCAATGCGGGTAATCTCGATTATATCGCTGAAGCCGTGTCGGGGGTGTTGTAGCGTTCAGGTCAGTCCTGCTCGAACAGCGTTTCTAAATACGTATCTACCAAATGGGGCGGGTAGCCGATGAGGTCGACCAGTCTGCGTTCGCACTCCGCCTGTGTGGCGCCGCGCTGTTTCCAAACGGGTATACGTTTGGCCATAGTTTCCACGTATTCCCGCGGCGTGATGATCCACGTATCCTGAGCCAGTTCGCCAAAACAAAAGTCTGCTGGGTACACTGTTTTGGCCCTGGGCTTCATGAAGAGCACCAGACTCATGACACGTCTGGCACCCTGCTCAGTGATGTGGTCGGACAAAAAACGCAGTGTGTCCCCGCGATCGCCAAGATCGTCGATGAGCAGCACTACCTCATTCTTTATCTCCACGGTGCTTTCCTGCACAACCCTGGGCCTCGGGTGGCGCTGGCCAGGACCGGCGTAAAGCGACACACCGATGCTGCCAAACGCGATGTGGGGTAGTGAGGGCATGTGGGCGAGGTGGTCGTAAAGCAGGATGCCCGGTAATAGTCCGCCCATGGCGACCATGAGGGCTCGGGTGACAGGCTCGTTGGCACTCTCCTGAAACGCCTTTATCTGCGCGGCGACTTCGCCGACCATCATGGCCTCCACGCGGTCCGGCACGAGTAGGAAGCGCAATTCATCATCGGGTATGGCAACGCCCTCCGGGGTGCGCCAGAAGTCGATATCGATGTCGACGGCGCGGCAGTGTACCTGCTGCTCGTAAGTGGTCATAGTGTTGTCCGTGCGCTTGCTGTTCTGATTATTGTACCTAACTTGCCCCTCGCTGGAGCAGCTTCGTTCCAGTCGGCTTGCGGTTCCTGCACTGCTGAGTGGTCGCGAATATCGTCGTACTGGTCTGCTTCGAGCAAGAACGCTAAAATAGAACCCCGGGGCGGGATGGCGTTAAACCCGCAGTGGAGTCCACCCCGTGTTTGGTTTCTTACTGCACTCGACGATACTGACGCGATGACAACATTCGAACAGAATCAATATGACCGGCAGGTTGCCCGATGGCTGCTGCTCTGCGCCACCGTGGTGTTTGGCATGATTTTGCTGGGTGGTGTCACCCGCCTGACCCACTCTGGTTTGTCCATGGTCGACTGGAGGCCTCTGGTGGGTGTCATACCGCCTATCGGTGAGCAGGAGTGGATGGCCACCTTTGACAAGTACAAGCAGTTTCCGGAGTACCAGAAGATTAACAAGGGTATGAGCCTCGACGGGTTCAAGGTCATATTTATGTACGAGTATCTGCACCGGGTTCTCGGTCGGCTCATCGGTGTTTTATTCGCGATTCCGTTTTTCTACTTCGCCCTGCGTAAACGTCTGCGCCCCGGTCTCACGCCGCACCTGGCCATTCTGTTAATGATGGGAGGGCTGCAGGGGCTGCTGGGATGGTACATGGTCAAGAGCGGTCTGGTCGATAACCCTCGTGTCAGTCAGTACCGGCTCGCCGCTCATCTTGGCGTAGCGGTCGCGATCTATACCTACATTGTCTGGCTGGTGCTCGAACTGCGCCCGGCTGCCCAAGCCGGTCTGGCCGGTGTGAGGCGATATGCGCGCTGGACGCCCCTGCTGATATGCCTGATATACCTGATGATATTGTCCGGTGCTCTGGTGGCGGGAACGCGGGCCGGTTTGGTCTACCCGACCTGGCCCCTGATGGGAGACAGCTTTGTGCCACCGGGTCTTTACGCGATGAACCCCGCGTGGCTCGCCGCGTTCGAGGATGTAGTGACGATACAGTTTAATCACCGGATATTCGCTTACCTGCTCTTTCTGGTGTTGAACCTGTTTGCCTTTCTGGTCTACCGTCACGCACCGGTCGGACGCCTGCGCACGGCAGCCGTCTTACTGGTAGTGGTGCTTTGGCTGCAGGTCGTGCTGGGCATCAGCACCTTGTTGCAGCAGGTGCCAGTCTGGCTGGGAGCGGCTCACCAGGGCGGCGCGGTGCTCTTACTGACAGCCATGCTTTATCTGAGCCATTGTATGGTGCGGCCAAGGTCCTAGCGGAGCACCCCGCTATTACCTGGTCGTGCGAGTATTGGCACGCTACCAGTATGTTGGTGAAAAATCACTTTCGCGCCTGCCACTGTGTTGCCGGCGATCATTCTTGTCGAGTTCGAAGCGGATATCGCTGCGCCGGTCTTGCCGCGAACGGCGGTTAACGCGGCGGCGCTCTATGCCGTTGTAGGCGTTTTTTTTCTCGGCCTGTGTCTTGCTGTCGTCGCTTGACTCAATATCTCTTGCGTAGAAGGAGCCTTTGTCGGAGGCGTCTTCGTCGAGAGTGAACGGTTTGTCCGGCGCGATCAGGCCTTCCGCCGGAACAGGTTCATCGGCTGTTTCCCAATCGATGGTCCCCGCCGTGTCGCTGCCAGAATCAACCGCATCATCCAGCTCGGTGGAGCGATCGTTTGCGCTATCCGGAGAGTGATAGGAGGGATCCCGAGATTCAAAAGACGCTTTTTTGGACGACATATCGTTACTGCCCAAGTGTGCTTTTATTGCAATGTAGTATACCCGTATCGGTTTGAATTGGCAGATGGACTGCTCCGAATTGCGTCGCGCCGAAGAGGCGAGGCGTTGATTGTGCTCCACGAAGCTGCATCAGGTGTTTAACTGCCGGCAGCGCAATACATCATTGGGCACGCTAGCGAGGGCAGGGATAAGACGACAGAAACGCGCCAAAAAGCAATACGGTAGATGATTCATGCAGCTCCTGTGGGTGTTCCCTGAGGTACTTTTCGACAACCCTGACAGATTGTCCTATGGTGATGCCGTCTTCCGGAAAACAGATAGCGCGGGGCGCCCCGGGCCGTTTCTCATAGAATGCAGAGGCTCCCGCAAACCCGTCGACCTCGCCCATGCAGCGTCCCGCTTGAGCGAAGTCGATGCTGTCGGGGTCGGCAATTCCCTCCATGATTTTTATCGCCTCGGTACATTGGCGCAGCAGTGCGTTACCGTCGCTGGCAGCGGCGGCTGCCATGTTAGCGGTGAGGCAACTACCGCACAGAAGAAATAATACGAACGCATTTCGAACGAACTGGTTTGCCGATGTGAGTGTTATCACTGGTTACCTCTCATTATCCATCACTGTTTCGATGCTGTTGTGGTTCCATTCTATTTGCGCGCAAAGGGCGCCAACCCCGCGTTTGATCGAGTGTCAACGATGGCCCGTATTGATGTCAATGCATAAGGCGCCTGCTTGACGAACAACGCCGTGATGCTGTCGTGTTGGTACTATATTTCAGTGGCTTTTTGAGCACATAAATTTACCCAATCGCTTACCTGTCTGTTCAATGCGCTACCGACAGGGCGGCAATTCTGCTGAGGTGGCTGTAAGGTAGCCTCGAGTCGGCGTGCCAGTGATTGAATGTGTCCTGCACCCGGCGCAGCTCGCGCTGGCTTGAGGGGTTTTTGCTGATTTCCAGCCCCCCCCGCTGCAGACAGCGCACCACGTCCCCGGTCAAAATAAAAGTGTCTTTGCCCATATTGCGCAACACCCGCTGCCCCGACATTCCACCCAGCCGTTGGCCGCGTTTTTTTAACACGCCGAACAGGCCGATGAGGTCATCCGTGGGCCAGCGATTGACGAACTTGCCGAAGCTGCCGTGTTCGTTTGAGATATCGAGAACAAACTGTGCGTTGGCTTGCACAGTAAGCACCTTCTGGCGATTACGAATAATGCGCGTATCCTGCGCGAAGCGATCGATTTGCTCCGGGCTGAGTAGGAGAATTCTGTCTGGCGGAAATCCGAAGAACACGGTCTCGAAATCATCCCACTTGCGATCGACAACTCGCCACACAAAACCGGCCTGAAAAATGCAGCGGGTCATTTGTGCCAGCCAGCGATCGTTGCGAGTGCGGGCCAGGGCTCGATCACTCTTTACTGCCGGCATTAGCGCCTTCACGGCAGCTTCGCCTCCGTGGCGTTGCGCGGCTCGAGACAAGACTGTGGAAAATCGTTCCATTTCAGGGTAAGCCGTTTTATGCCGATGCGATGGTGTTGTGTGTCTTCGCGCGGGACAATTTAACTCAGCGTACAAGGACTCTGCAAAAAAGCCGGTAGCGCCAGCTTATGGATCGTTTCGACGTGCAGTATGCGGGGGGTCATTTGCTGTGGCTGCCATCACATAGCGGTTGATTCGCGGTCGCTTTGCAGCCGCAAAAGAAAACCTTGCCGTCTTCGGTTGCATTGAAGCGCAGCGGTGTGAAGCCAGTGTCCTTGTGGGAGCCGTCGCAGAATGGCTGGCTCTCGCTCAGACCGCAGGCGCACCAGAAGTAGGCGTTACCCGCTTTGACGTCCACGGCGAAGGGTGTGTCTGATGCGCGTTTAGGTTTGTCCATGCGGGTTCTCCTTAATCATAGGCAAGCCGCATCTCGGCGGCGTGTTCCGTTCCAGTATCAGGCGCAGTGAGTTCGCAGCAGCAGGCGCTTGAATACGATAGCGTTATGGTCCTCGAGGTCTCTCTCGGGCTCTTCTGCCAGTTCCAGGTTGGGGAATCGCTTGAAAAGTTCAGTCATAGTCAGGAATAATTGGCGCTTCGCCAGTGCGGCCCCGATGCAGTAGCGAGGACCGTAACCGAACATGACATCCGGATCGAAAGTGCGCTGGACATCGAAAACCTCGGGGTTCTCAAAGTATTCCGGATCGTAGTCTTTGAGGTGGGGCATCATCAGCACCATGACACCCTTGCGCAATGTTTCCCCCATGAACTCCATGTCTCTCGGGGCATATCGTGCAAAACCCATTTTCGACGACACGCCCCAGCGGTTTATTTCGCTGAATGCATTGGAAAAGGCGTCCGCGGAGGCGAGGGCCTTGTCGATCTGGCTGCGGTCATTCTTGAGCAGCGCATACACAGCCCACTGCTGAGCCACTAGTGTTGTGTCTGCACCTGCGCCGATGAGCGCCAGTATCATTGTGATGATGTCGCCTTCGACAAAGTTTTCTTGTTCCTGCTCAATTTTTAGCAGCGTCGACAGAAAATCATCCTGTACCGGTGCGTTGCGTCGCTCGGCGATCACTTCCTTAATGATAACGATGGCCTTGTTGCAGTTCTGCCGGGCGATTTCGCGACGCTCGTCTGAAATGGTGGGGTTCCAGGTTTCGGTGAATGTCAGGATAACCTGCTTGATTTCCGGCCAATACTTTTTCGGTATGCCGACCATGCGGGTGATTGAAATGAAGGGGATATGGTTTGCGACGGCCTCCTTATAGTCGAATTGTTCCGGCTCACCCAGCTCATCAAACAGCTTTTGCACCTCCGGTTCGATCTTGGCCTGTATGGCGTCGACCACATTGCGTGAAAAGGCGGGCGAAACCACTTTGCGAATAAGGCGATGATGGTCTGGGTCGGCCAGCAGGCTGTGGCCGATCATGGCGCGTTCGAAATGACTCCACTCGTCTTCCGGGGGGCGGGTAGGAGCAAATTCCCAATCGTAAAAGTCAGAAGAGAGCGGTTCCTTGTGCCAGCACTCAAGGATGTCTGGCATACGCGTTACGATCCAGGCCTGCCAGGGTTCATACCAAACGATGGGCCCGCGCCTTGCCAGCGCCAGGCACTGTGGAACAGGGTCTTCCATGTAGTCGTTGGAATTAGGGTTGAATAACTGCTCGATAGGCGGCAGTTCCTGTGCGACTTCGGCCATTAAGGTCTCCTTGTTGTGGCGCGGAGAGTTTATGCGCGCCTCTGGGCCTGATGATAGTGTAATTTGGGACGTTGCAAATAATGGTAAAAGTATACATCTGTATACCTTCAAGGTGAATTACAATTTTTTATCTGCTTTTGCACCGACGGCGACATTAGACGCCCGGGTCTCGGGTTAGAGTGTGATCTCCCTGGTCACCGGCTTTACCCGATGGAATTGATAGTTTTCGACCTCGATGGAACCCTCCTCAATGCAGATGCGGTGGTGTCAGCTCACACGGCTGAAACCCTGAGCCAACTGCGGCAGCAGGGGATCGCCTATACCGTTGCGACTGGCCGCACCCTGCACGGTGCCATTGATCTGCTCGAAGGGCACGGTTTCAGCCTGCCGCATATCTACAAGAACGGCGTGATGATATGGCAGCCGGAGCGCGACACGTATAGCTCGGAAACCTTGCTGACGCTGCCAGAAATTCGCCATGTGATGGAGGCGTTCCGTCGCGTGAAGGTGACGCCGTTTATTTTCACTCTCGAGCCCGGGAATCGCCACGCGATATACCACGCTCCTCTGCAAAACGAGGTTGAGCGACGTCTCGCCGCGATGTTCAGCGATGACCGTGACATAGCGATAGTGTCGCTGGAAAAGCTCCCCCCGTTGGCAGAAATAACCAACATCAGTGCGCTGGGGTCTCCCGAGGCTATCTCCGCTGTGTTGGATGATATTCACAGAGAGGAACACCTGGTGGCCTATGCAGGTAGCGCTTTGGAGGGGCAGGGCCTGCAATGGGTGGATATCCATCACAGCGCCGCGAGCAAGGGCGGTGCTGTAGAGCAGTTAAAGCGCGACTTTGGCTTTAGCAGGGTCATCTGTTTTGGCGACAGCGATAACGATCTCAGCATGTTTGCCATGGCAGATGAGAGCTATGCGCCCCTCAATGCCAAGCCGGCGCTGCGCGGCGCGGCAACCGCGGTGATTGGTCACCACGACGAGGATGGAATCTCACACTTTCTGCGAGAACGCTTCGAGCTCAACTAGTGCGGCCTGATAGCCCGGTTAGCGATGCTGCGTGCCCTTTGCCGGCCACACCTGGCGGACCAGTATTTCATTACTCAGCAGCGCGCAGAAAAACATCAGGCCAGGGGCCAGCTGAATGCTCAGTCGCCCCACACCGGTAAAGTTGGCTGACCCCAGCGAAAATACGGTGAACAGGAACAGGAACAGGAAGGCACCGACTGATATAAACAAAGTGGTGGCTATGCCGCGATAGGTCTGCAGAACCGACAGTGGTAAGAGCAGTGAGAGGGCAGCCACCATGGGTAGCAGGTAGGTAAAAAGGTGCCAGTTAGCGTGCAGAAAGGCACTTTTAATGATGCCCATCAGGCCCTTCATGCTGAAAGGTGTGAACTGCTGCAGAAAGGGATGCAGTGACTCAGGCGCGACCTGCCTGAGCACGACAAGCCCAATGACGCAAAGTATGCCGATGCCCGCCAGGCGAATCACCGCGTGCTTCGGCGCCAGCGCGACGATCAGGCCGGGCGCGAGTAACAGTGCCCACAGATACCCTTCTATTTTGAGTCGCAGCAGGCAAAGGGCGAAAAGTAGCAGCAGGGCTCTTTGCCAGGCCTGTTTCCCTGAAACCCAGTTATGCAGTGCCATGAGTGCTGCGCAATAAGCCGCGCCCACAAAAAGGTCTGCGTAGCCCGCCAGTGCAACATGGGTGTTGATCAAAGGCATGGACAGCAGGAAATAGGTGAATACCATGCTGAGAGCGGGCTCAACGCCTGCGATGCGCAGTTGGCTGTAGAAGGCGCCCCCCAGTGCCGCCAGGCAGACCAGCCATGGCAGATTCATCAGGCTTTCATTCCACTCACCCGCGGCGAGGTTCATCCACACCTGCAGCAGGGGAATGGTTGAGGGGTAGTTGGGATGCCGGTCGGTAAAGACGCCCTCACCAAACGCCTGCAGCCAGGACAGGTTGTCTGTAAAGGGCACTATGCTGCGATACTCAAACCATACCTTGGCCTTGGTGGCCCAGTGCATGGTCGCATCCCAAGGGAACAGCGGTCGCAGGAAAACCTCCGTTCCGAGCAAAGCCAGTCGGACAATCAGCAGGGTGAGCAGCAGCATGAAAAGCCATTTCTCAGCGACGGTTATTTTGCGCAGTGCGCGCAGTTCCGGCTGGGCCGCCCCCAAAACGTTTTCTCTGCGTCCCAGCATGACGATTGCGGCAATGATCAGTATCGTTGAGATTGTCGCGGGGAAGGCGAATGACAGCGCGAGCCCCAGGGCGTTCTGCAGCCACAGGAATTGCGGCACGAACACAAGGCCCAGCAGTGCACCATGGCCCCAGATAAGTGGGATTCTTGCGGGCGTGTCTGCTGGCACGAGCACACTCAGCCACAGGCCCCCAAGAGCGATCGGTAGCGCAAGGGCCAACAGGATAAGCACGCTCTCCATTTATTTCAGCCTCAATAGCT
>CAJQQW010000102.1 GCA_905480565.1 uncultured Halioglobus sp.
GGAAATGACCGTGCTAAAAGCGGGAAACTGCGCGGCCAGCCCCAATGCCGTCGTCAGTAGCGCGGGAATCTGCGTCAATTGCATAAATATTAGCGCTTCGCGATTACTGAGCCCCTGCAGCAACGCTTTACCTGCTTGCATCGAATCCTGAATAGCGCGGAATCGTTTCTCGGGATCCTCAACATTGGTGGCGAGGTTTGCGGTTATGAAACCCACTGCATTACCTGCACCGTAGTCCCCCTTGTCCCTGAGCGAAACTGGCGCCATGGCTTTCAGCGAATGCGCTGGCAACTCATGGTGCCCTTGCAAGTAGCGCCGTAACGCACCGGAGCACATTGCCAATACAATATCATTGACGGTTCCTCCGGTAGCCTCACAGACAGCCTTCACTCGCTGCAAGTCCCAGGATTGCGCCACAAATCTGCGCGCGCCACCTACCCGAGTATTGATCGATGTACGTGGCACGTTGTGCCACGGTACCGAGAGGTTGCCGCTACGTCCAAAAAATGCTCCACCGAAGCGTCGCAGGGCACCAAATAAGTGGACCGAGGTGTCGAACTGTTGCTTCAGTGCATCAGCAACCACTCGCAATTCGTTTTCATTTGGCACGACTCGGCGTTTTCGGCCAGCACCTATCGCCTTCAGATGCCGCTTGTAGGCAGTTTGTGACATCGGTAAATCGGAGCAGCGACTGGAGGGATCTGCAGAGCAAACACTCTGGGCAAGCTGCATAGAGGCAACACCATCTATGGCCGCATGGTGCATCTTCATATAGACCGCAAACTGGCGATTCTGCAATCCCTCTATAACATGCAGTTCCCACAGTGGGCGACTGCGATCAAGCAGCGTGCTGTGAAGACGCGAAACCAACGCGAATAGCTCGCGGTAACGCCCTGGCTTCGGTAAGGCAGAATGTCGGAAATGATAGTCGAGATCGAAGTGGTCATCTTCCTCCCAGTACAGCGGCCCAACCGGGCCGGCACGACCAGTGCTGACAAACTCGCCAAAGGGACGCCGCAGATCTTTTGCGCCAGTGGGTCCAAGCTGGAGTGCTTCGGTAAAATCCAGCTCATCGACATCGTCCGGCAACGTATAGAGGCTAACCCCCCCAACATGCATGGGGGTTTCGCGCTTCTCCGCATACAGAAACGCGGCATCGGACAGATCAATTCTTCGCATAAGCTTGCCTTTAGTAAAATAAAATAAACGGCAGGACAGACAGTTTGCACGCTGTTGCGCAGTTCCCATTGTAGCGCAAATGACTCAAGCCGAAACAACTCCGCCACCGCAGCTGGCGAAACACCGGCCCACTCTCAACAGGTACGATCAAGAGCGGCCAGCCCCTGAAGCCCTGAGTAGCAAGCAGGATATCGTCTAAACGCGCTTTAAAGCGGCGTAATAGCGACCGGGATATTTCCCATCCTCGGCATGCCGGTGATGGGATCGAAGTCCACGTCGGTTCGCACAAGGCGGCCCGTGTTCGCACCGTGCTCAAGATAACTGCTTTCGTCTTCCACCAGGCCACCAAAGGCATGAGCTATGGCGACAACACCACGCCGCAGTGTTGGATCTGACTCGACCATTGCAGAGATGCTGTCATATCGGGTGGCGATGCGCACCATATCATCCGCTGCAACGCCGATTTCGCACATATCGTCCGGGTGTATCCAGACTGGATTCCAGGGCCGCCCACCATTGAGTTTTTCTATGGAACGCCCCGACGAGTTCATGAAGTTATTGTGCCTGCGCGGAATATAGCGATACGGGAAATCGGGTGTATTCTGTAATGCTCGGTAATCCTGTTGATATACCTCAGCGAGTTGGTCAAGCATATCGCCATTGCCGCACTCCAGCCTGTCATCACACTCCGCCTCTCTTGGTTGTACAATGACTTCACTATCAAAAACCTGGCCGTGGGGATATTTCTTGACCTCCGCAAGGGGTATCCGTGAATTAGCGCAGATCGCTTCACAGAAATCTTCCATGGTGGGCTTACTGCTTCGACTGACCGGCATGACTGCATACGGCGACTCTTGATACCGCGAAAAGCCAAACGCAATGGCAAACGTCAGCTCGAGGTCGAGATAATCGGCCATCTGATAAAAGAAATCCCACTCCTCGACCAGATCAGACCCTCGCGGGACATCGGCGACGGCGGGAGAGTACTGGGCATACGCATCTGAAAAACCGATGCCTGTACCAAGTACTTGATTGCCTCACCGCTCTGGCTCATACCGGGGGTTTCCAGAGTCTGCTTGCATGCAACAACGTAATCCGCAAGCCGCGCTGTACTGGACATTTCTACGTCCAGTGTGACAAGCAGGTCCAACGCCTCCATCGCTTTCTGCGTCTTGCGCTGATCGGGCCAGGCAGCCATCGGGTTCCCGCCGATACAAATGAGAGCCCTGACCTGTCCTTCGCCCGGTTGCAGAATCTCGTCCGCCAAAGCGGCCGTGGGCATACCCGCGGCAGTGTCAGTCAAACCGTGCACTCTGAGCTTTTCACCAAAACCCCAGGCCTTGAAGGGCGGGAATGGCTGCGCACGGGGCACATAAGCAGGCAACATGGCATTCGGACGCGTCACACGCTGTCCAGCCCGCGTGTAGGCACCGCAAACCGTATTAAGGCAAGCCAGGAGATATTCCTTCAGGTTGCAATACATCGAGAAGCTGGGGCCCGTGCCACTATTTGCATGACGCACCCTCGCCTTTGCAAAAACACGGGCAGCATCCAGCAGTTTATCCTCTGGCACACCTGCACGGTCGGCAACATACTCAGGCGTATAGCCCTTCACAGCGGCGGACAGCCTGTCGAATCCTGTGACGTTAGCACGCACAAAGTCGCGATCGTACAGATTCTCGCTAATGATGATGTTTATCAGGCCGGCAAGGATTGCGTGATCCTCTCCGGGGCGGCACTGCAAATGAATCGCCGCCTTGCGCGCCACGTCTGACACGCGCGGGTCAACAACAATGAGCTGCAGGCCCCTGCCCTGCGCGTCCTTGAGCTTTTGCGCTGGATTCTGACCGGGAATGCCCGCGGATTTTGAAATGATGGGGTTGTTCCCCAGTAGCATCCAGGCGTCGGCCTGTTCAAAATCCGGCTCGCCACCCAGCCACTTGCCATGCAGCGCCATAGAAATTTGTTTACCGGGCTGATCAATTGTATTCGACGTAAAAAACATGCGTGAGCCGATGGCGCGCAAGAAAGCGCTACCCATAGCCGCTGCCGTCGGCTGACCCGCATTGGGAGTCCCTACGTAACACGCTACAGCGCGAGGCCCGTGCTGATCAATGATATCGCGGAGTCGCTGAGCGACCTCTCTGGCCGCCTCTGTCGAATCCAGAGGCAGGTGCGTACCATCTGCCTGCCGATGCAACGTCCGCAGCAACCTCCCCTCATGATTATGGAGCTCTGGTAATGCCCTGCCCTTCGGACATGTATAACCGCGAAAGACCGGGTTGTCAGGATCTCCCGCCACCTGAGTGACCTTGCGTCGACCATCGTCGTCCTCAACAGTGGCAAGGACCCCGCAGTGGGCGATACACAAGCGACAAATGGTGGGAACGATTTCAGCCATTTAAAACGTATCATTAATAAGTGAATCGCTGGATGTTAGCCTAGACATCTTGCACATACCAGCGCCAGCGGGCGATGTAGAGCGTTGACTGGATCAACTTGGCTTTCTTGCCCATGTCAGTGTCGACAGGCCCGGTGTATTGTCAATTTGGCCGCATTTTTTTGCACTCGGTTGACCTTATGAACACGGATAAGGCTGATGCCACAGCGGGTCACAGAGCGCACGTGGAGAGTGAAATCCGCGCACTCCCGCGCATTTTTTCGTGGGCGACCTCAGCTTCCTAGAAGTCCGAATTACGGCGCCCGGAGTTTCTTCTGCCTTCGATATGTCCGGTCTGGATATGCATATTATGGGACACACCGAATATCGACCTGCGATCGTCACCACTGCGTCGATCGCGGTGGTGCACATATTTGCATTCACACTTTTCAAAATCGCAAAGAGGATGCGGAAGATGCGGGATATTATTGTCCTCTACGAGATAACGTTCGCCCTCGGTATCAGCAATCGCCACACAACGCACGGTGCCAGCTCGGATCGATACGGCGCGATAAGGGTTGGCTGGGTCGGCTTTTGAACCGACAAATGACCTGCCGCCGTGCCTCAACTTCGGCGTTTTCGTGGTTTGCCGCCAGATACTGATGAAAACCCCGCCAGAGATAAGCAAGGCGCTGGAAATGATCAAACCTGTTAAAAGCGACACATCACTCGTCCTAAGTAAACGGTCTTTCATTTATCCTACAACACTGCATCTTTTTTGCCATTCAAATACCTTTGCCAGGCTAAATTCACTAAAGCGCCGGTGCTATTCGCCTGCTCTACGCTACAGCCACAGAAAATACGCGGGAGGCAAGCGGCGCAGCCCTATCGCAGCGAATTTTCGCACAAAGACTGGCTGAAGCGCTTATTGTTGCGCGCCTGTCGATAAATACTGAGTACCGCGTTGAGGGCTTCGCGAAAAAAACGCCCAAATAGAGATCTGAATTGAAATTACGGTCGTAACCGTAATAGCCGATGTTCGGAAAAATCGGCAAAAACTCCCTCTCTCATGGAACTTGAGGATATAAAAATGATTAATCGTAAATTCTCGATGTTTACTGTTTTGATACTCACGCCGCTTCTTTTCATCAGCTCTGGAGCCTCGGCTGCAGGCGATTCAATGATGCTGCAATCCGGCGATTTTGTTGGTTATTCGTTCTGGCTTATCTCCATGGCCCTCGCGGCAGCGACCATCTTTTTCTTAATGGAATCCCTCCGAATCGGTGGGAAGTGGGCGACATCACTCACTGTGTCGGCGTTGGTAACCTTCATTGCCGCCTTCCACTACTTTTATATGAGGGAAGTGTGGGTGTCTACGGGCTCGACACCGACTGATTTCCGCTACATCGACTGGTTGCTGACCGTACCGCTCCTGATGATAGAGTTTTATCTCATACTGGCTGCTATCACAAAGGTGTCAGGCGGCATTTTCTGGCGATTGCTGATTGGAACGCTGGTCATGCTGATCCCAGGCTACATGGGGGAAGCTGGCTACCTCAACGCCACCGTAGGATTCGCCATTGGCATGGTCGGCTGGTTCTTCATCCTGTATGAAATCTTCTTTGGCGAGGCAAGTAAGGTCGCTGCAACACAAGCACCACCAGCGGTGCAAATGTCTTACACGCTCATGAAATGGACGGTCACGGTGGGCTGGGCGATCAACCCGGTCGGCTACTTCTTTGGTTACCTGGCGGGAGGCACCGATGAGGGCACGTTGAATATCGTGTACAACCTTGCAGACGTGCTGAACAAGATCGCCTTCGGGTTATTCATTTGGTACGCGGCAAATGCAGACACCACTGCGAAACACTAACCCGTAAAGGTTGAACAGATACCAAAGCCCCCACTCCGGGGGCTTTTTTATTTCCCCCAAAACTTCGATAGAACACGCCAGTGTGCACACTGGCCAACTGAATCTGGCACTCCTTCCACTCATCTCTTCACTTGCATCCTACACAACTGGTTTACGGATGAGACCGCAGCCGCAAAGCACCCTACTAGCCATTCGCTCTTGCCTGATGCACAAAGACTAGAAATGCCAGGACAAGTACGACTGGAGAAACTCTTTATCCGCAATTAACACGCTGTGAAGCATAGACTGATGCATGCGTATATCAGGCGCCTGTATCGTGCACTGGCTTCTGTAACCGAAAAAATAGAGTGTGGGTGTGGGTCTAGTTCCCTTGAGCGCCGCCACGCTCGCTGAGGGTTTGCCACGCCTCTGGATTCTTCAGGTGGCCGTTTACCGCAAACGTAATAATGGGCGGCAGCGTACTTGCAGACCAGTATCTATGCTCCCATTTATAGTACAGAAACTCTCTCTCACGACTCTCTTCCTCACTTACGGAAAAAACATCTCGTACTCCGGCTATCGAGTCAGACTCGGGTTCTAACCCGTGTGCTGCAAGAATTGTCGCTGGAATATCCCTAAGCGAAACGGGCGCCTCTGAAACGACTATTGGCCCTCGCGAGCCAAATGGCTTGATCGCCAAAGTAGCAGACGACCGGGTCAACATTCGCTTGGTGATTCCACTGTCCTCGAAGGCCTTGATGTCGAATTGGTGACCTTGCCAGTGATCGCCGTGATCGGAGGAGAGAACGATCATCGTCTGATCATAAATATCTAACCGCTTGAGTGTTTCCAACAGCGCTACAAAATGACTCAGACCACATTTGACGAATTCTATACCGGTCAATCGATTCTGCTCACTGTGCTCTAAAATCTTGCAGCTGGCGTCTAGATCAGCAGGCGTATGCGTGACCATCGAGTGGAAAAACTGATATCGAGGACTACTATCAAGGCTAACCGTTAATTGATCCAGATATTTTTCGAACAATAAATGGGCGATACCTGCATGCGATTTCAAATAGCTGTTACGCGCGTGCAT
>CAJQQW010000103.1 GCA_905480565.1 uncultured Halioglobus sp.
CTTGAAACCGCCCGCTGCGACCACGGGCACCTTGTCACTGACAGCATCAACAACCTGCGGTATCAGCAAAGAAGTGGGCACAGCACCCGTATGCCCCCCGCCCTCGCCACCTTGCACGGTAACGGCATCTGCTCCCAGCTCAACCGCCTTGATGGCATGCTTGGGCAGGCCGATGGTCGGCATGCATACAACGCCCGCGTCCTTCAATTTTCTGATCATTTCCGGCCCGGGAGATCGGGAATAACTCACCGCTTTCACACCATGGCGTATAACCTGGTCCACAATATCCATCGCGTTGGGCTGGTACATATGGAAGTTCACGCCGAAGGGCTTGTCGGTTAATTCCTTCACTCTCTGAATATCCCGCTCCATCTCCTGCGCCGGGATCGTTGCGCCGGCCAGGAACCCAAACCCGCCCGCGTTGCAGCTACCCGCGACCAGGTTAGGGTCCGCTACCCAGCCCATTGCGGTCTGCACGATGGGGTAACGGCAACCCAGCAATTCCGTCAAGCGTGTCTCAAGCATGTCTCAATTTCTCCAATCAGCCACGATTACCGGGCGGGTTGTCCTTGATCTGGTGTGCACGCTGATTATGCGGATCCATGGCGGCAATGATGTCCAACTGCGCCTGCGAGGGAGCCACCGTCACAGGGACCCGCTCGGGGACATGCACCGGGTAGCCAGTATTTTCCTGCACCTGCTCTACCGTAATGCCGGGGTGCAGCGACACCAGCCGAACCTGGTGCTCCGGGCCCCCGAAGTCCATCACACACAACTCCGTCACGACAAGGCGTATATCGATATCATCCAGGCTGTGACCTTTGGGCAGCCGCGCGGGGTTGTACCCGATAGACGACACAAAGTCGCACTCACCTTCCATAAACACGCGTGTGTTATGCGAGGGCACAAAAAAGCTGTTTGGGTGGGAAATTGAATTGCCCGGAAATCCGCGAGCGCCCAACATCATCACCTTGGGCCTGTCATAGGTGCCACCCAGCGCAGAGGTATTGGACTGGCCAAAGCGGTCTATCTGGGTCGGACCCAGCATAGCGTGACGCTTGCCGCTCCACACGTTGTCGAAGATGCGGGAAAAACCCATCCAGGATTCTCTGGCAGGCACAAAGCCATCCGGGCGTTTGCCCAGCGGGTTCGGCTCGCTCAGCATCCACGCCTCGGAGTCTGTCATCATCAGATCGGGATTAGTCGTTTTCATGGCAAGGCTTGCCGCCAGTCGCGGGATGACCCCGATACCGGTGGCCAGTACCTCACCCTCATTGGCAAACGCCTGGCTCGCGGCGACGATGCACAATTCGGCCAGGGTGTAATCAGTTGCTGCGGTCATGGTGTTTATCTCCCTGGTCAGTTAATACGTTGGCAATTCAATAGCGCGGATGGCGTCGAGGCCGCCCACATTTTGCTGGTACTCGTCCTCGGAGTGCCCCAGGAACGCATCGAGGTAACCCCGAATACCGCTCTCCTCCTTCGCTGACGCTACGTACGCCTTGAAATGCGGAACATCGAATCCGTAGAGCGGGGCACAAGAGCTGGGGTGCGCGCCGCCCGGTATGGCAATGACCCCAGTGGTGGCAGCGCGTTCCCAATGCACCAGCCGAGCCTGTGCGGGATCGTGAAAATAATCGCTGTCCACCAGCTCGTCGCAGGAGACAAACGTTTTCTCCGCTGCCCGCGCAAACCAGTCGTCCATATAGTGATCGGGGCCAGCTATCTGACAGACGCCACGCGAGTCAGCCCGGTCCGCGTGAATGAGGGAGACATCCAATGACAATGCCGGCATGGCAACCCACTCTTTGTCATCGTAAGGGCTGTCGATTACCTTGAGTTCAGTGCTTTTCGTAATAACATCAGTGCCCAACCCCACCTCCGTCGGAATGAATGGCACGCCCCAGCTCGCGGCGCGCAGGCCCAGCAGCATCATACCCTCGTCCACCTCCATCACCTCGATGGCACCGGACTGGCGGGCCTGGCGAAAATAGGGCTCCAACGGAATAAAATCGAGCGAGACAAATGCAAATACCACCTTTTTTACCTTGCCGGCTGCACACAGCATGCCCACATCTGCACCGCCGTATGCCACCACGGTAAGGTCCTTAAGATCGGAGCGCAGGATTTCGCGCACCAGTGCCATAGGCTTGCGCCTCGGACCCCAGCCACCGATCCCGATGGTCATGCCATCTTCTATCTGCCCAATGGCTTCGGCCGCCGTCATCTGTTTGTTCATCGTTCGCTTCCTTTTTTGCTGGCGCGCTATTGGTAGCCCGCGTCTAACTGACTATTCGCGCCACGCGATAGTCATGTTTGATAAAATTGACCCCCAGCGTACTGCGAGTACCCCGCACACCCTTGATCACACTGATACGCTTGTGTACAAATTCCGCCAGGTGTTCCGCATTGCGCACCATGGTGATCGCCAGAATATCGGCCCGGCCCAGCATCACTCCGACAAAACCCAACTCCGTGACATCCGCCAGCTTACTAGCGATAGCTTTAGTCTGGTCGCTGCGCTCAACCTCTATCCAGATATACGCCAGCGCCGCATCCTTGAAGCGGTCGATATTAGTCACCGCTGTAATGCGAATCTGCCGCTCTTGTTCCATGCGTTTGACGCGCGATCGCACCGTGCCCTCAGTGACACCGAGCTGCTCTGCAATCTCCCGGTTGCTGACCCGCGCATCGCGGGACAGTCGCTCCAAGATTGCCCGGTCTGAGCCATCGAGGTTACGCCGCATGGAAAGGCACCCAGTCCGGCTGATTCTTCAGCACATCCAGCGCCAGTGCCGGCGTCAGCCGCCGCACACCGGGAACAACACCCAGCTGTTCAGCGATCAGGACATTCAGGTGCGATTGGTCTCTGGCAACCACCAGTATCTCGATGTCCTGAGCACCCACGACCACGCTGACGGAAAACACTTCAGGCACAACCGCCATGTCCCGCGCCACTTCTTCTGGTGAACGGCCCTCCACCTGCACACCGATCGCCAGCAACATACCAAAGCCCGCGGCTTCGATATCGGTGACAGCCACCACACGCATGGTGTCCGACTCTTCCATGCGCCGCACCCGCGCGCGCACCGTATTTTCCGACACATTCAGTTGGCGTGCGACAGCCCGATAGGGCATGCGGCCGTTACCGCGCAACAGCGCAATAATGGCGTGATCTGTGTCATCCAGATCAATGGGCTCGGCCTGTCCTGTCGACGTGGCGATATCCGTCACCCTGCGCTAGCGCTTGCCAGCGCGGCCTTGTCAACCTTACCGCCCGCGTTCATCGGCAACTCATCCAGGAATACCACCGTTCGAGGCACCTTATAATTGGCCATATTGTCACGGGCCCAGGCAATGACTGTCGCCTCATCCAGCAGCACAGCGGCGTCGCGAACCAGAAAAGCACGTGCCACTTCGCCCATGCGATCATCCGGTACGCCGATAACGGCGGCGCGAGCAACACCGGGCATATCACACAACGTATTCTCGATTTCCGCCGGGTAGCAGTTAAAACCACCCACGATGAACATCTCCTTGATACGTCCGGTAATTCGGACGTATCCGTTCTCGTCCATTTCGCCAACATCACCGGTACGCAACCAGCCATCATCTGTCAGCGCCTCAGCCGTGGCCTGCGCATCCTTGAAATAGCCCTGCATCACATTAAAACCACGCACCAGAATCTCACCCACTGCGCCGTCAGCGACGCTATTGCCGTCGCGATCTGCCAGCTTGACCTCGACACCGTCCATGGCACGTCCCGAGGTGTGAGAGATACGCTCAGCGCTGTCGTCAGGCCGACAAATCGACACAACGCCGCAGGTTTCCGTCAAGCCGTAGGCAGTCACTACGACCTCAAATCCAAGTTCCTCCCGCAGCTGCCGCACCAGCTCAACCGGCACCGGTGCTGCGCCCGTCACTGCAAGACGCAGACTAGACAAATCGTATTCGCCGCGCTGCGGGTGAGCCAACAAAGACTGATAAATCGTCGGAGGACCGGGGATCATGGAGATTTTGTCGCGTGCGATCTGCGCCATAACCGCATCGAGGTCGAAGCTAAGGACCGGCAAAATATGTGCCCCGCGAATAATCGCCGCCAGCCAACCCGCCTTATAACCAAAGGAGTGAAAGAACGGGTTGATAATGAGGTAGTTATCCTCGCTGCGTAAACCTACCGTCCCGCTCCAGTTTTCAAACGTACGAATATTCTGCCCATGAGCCGTCACCACGCCTTTGGGGTTACCCGTGGTACCCGAGGTAAACAGGATGTCCAGCGTATCTTCAGGCGTCAGCAGCGCCGCGCGCCGCGTGACCTCCTCCGTCGGCACAGACTCGCCCGCTGCAAGAAAGGATGACCAGGTCTGGCCGGCCACGCCAGCATCGTCCAGCAATACCGTGCGCTCGAGCTCAGGCAGTACTTGATCTGCAAGCATCTCCGGGTAAGAGACGCCCAGGAAGTCGCCCACCGTCAACAGCATCCGTGCGCCACTGGAGCGGATGATATAGGCCGCCTCAGAGCCCTTATAGCGCGTGTTCAGCGGCACTAGCACGGCGCCCACGCTCTGCGCACCGATGGCAGCGACGATCCATTGAAAAATGTTAGGCGCCCAGATGGCAAAGCGGTCGCCCTGCTCAATACCCGCAGCGATAAACGCTTTAGCCGCGGCGATGCGGGCCCTGTCCAGCTCCTCGTAGGTCAGCTGCACCGTGCCGTCGGTGATGGCGAGGCGAGACCCGTAGCGTGACGCCGCGTCGACAACGACCTGGGGCAGAGTTCTGGCTGACGCTGGATTATCGGACATCGGTGAGAGACTAAGTAGAGGGCCATAGCGACCGGAGACGCCTATATTAATCAGTCAAAGCGCAAATAAAAAGACTTTTTCGTAGTATTTTAATAAAATATCTACGAATTTTACACATACGCTCGGGCCGAGAAAAGCCTCGGCCGTGCCCGCTAAGGGCAGGACCCCGCTCGCTGCTCGGAAAACGTCAGATTACAGCGCTCTGACCAGGACGATAGATCCTCAACGGGGCCCCTGACATCATACTGGCGCAGGAACGGCAGGCGATCCACATCCCACAACTCCTTGCCGCTCCAGTTGAAATAATAATACTGGCGTAACCTGTCCACTGGCACCGCGTCATCTAGTAGCGCATAGCCCGCAAAGGGTGCCGACAAACCCAACTCCCCCGTCACCGTAGCGGGGACATCAAGCAGACTGGCAGGCGCCGCCGAGACCTGCAGCTCTCCCGTCGCACCAAAGGGCTTGATCAACAAGACCGGATGGGCGCGGCGCTTATAGACAGGCTGGGTGTCCTTGGTGATATCGGTGCCATGATCCGCGGCCACTACCACCATGGTTTGATCGTAGATACCTTGTTGCTGCAGAACTTCGAGGATGCCCAGAATCTGCTTCAGCGCAAAGGTGCTCTGCGCAATAGCCCTCTCTGTTACTGGCGTAGCCTCGTACTCTGATTCCAGCAGCATATTGCCGTCCGCGTCGATTTGAAACGGAGGGTGGGAGGTGAAAAGATGGATGAACTTGAAAGTGGGCTGCGAACTGTCGCGGGACGCGGATTGCGCCAGTCGATCGAGAAAAATAGACGTCGCCCGTTGCACCGGCGTCGCTGCCATCAACTGATCCCCGGGTGGAGGTCGTCGCGGCGAGGACGACGCATTACTTAAATAATGTCTCTGTAGCCACCACTTGTGCTTGTCGTAGATTCGTTTTTTCAGGACATGTGGCATGTAGCGAAACAGGGTGACATCCCAGATTTGCACGCTATCACGGAGACGGACTTCTCCGGGTCTATCGTGGAGCACGGACGTCAGGTCGTCACCGGGTAGCCAGCGCAGATCCGACTTGTAGGTGCCCATGGTAGCAATATCGATCTTGTAACCCTGTTCCGAGAGAAAAAAGGGTAGGGATTGCTCACCGAAAGCCGCGCTCATAAAGGCCTGGATCGTACCCGAATTGCGGTAGACAAGAGACGACATAATGGTGGGGATAGATAACAGCGTAAAGGGCGAAACGCCGAGCGTGTTGCGGAAGCTGGTGAATCCTGCGAGCTGCTTCTCCAGCTCGGGATACATGGTGAGTGTCGCCTCGAAGACGGGCAGCGCGAGGGTGTCCGGCACAATGACCACCACATTGCGCTCCTCGGAGAAGGCAAAGAAGTCTCTTTCAATTTCCTGTACCGACACCGGCCCATCGCGCGGAAATGTTTTGCCCGAACCCAAATGAGCGATCAGGGACGCCCCCTGCACCACGACCAGAAGTAGTGACAGACCGACAAGATGGCGCCAAAGCACCTCCCGGTAGTAAAGGACGAGCAGCGGCACCGACAACCAGATCAGCACCTCCAACCAGCCGACCCACCGATGCGCCTGCCAGTCAATATCGGTGCCATCCAGTGGACCATAGTCCCACACCAAAAAATTACCCTGCAGATAGAAGAGCGCGGCGGCACCCAGCGCAAGACAGGCGATACAGCGACGCGCCGCCGGGGGCAGCAACAGGCAGCCGATGAATACACCCCAAAGACACAGCACCAGCCAGCGGGGCAGTTCGAGCACGCTGCGCGGGGATACTGCAACCTCCGTCGCATTCAGCAGTAAAACGCCGAGCGGCGCAAAAAAGAACACCGTCAGCAACAACACGAGGGCCGCCATCAGCAGCTTGAATCGCTCCCGCATTACCGACTCGTCAGACCCATAAGGCAACTCAGCTCGTCCTGTCACACCTTGAAAGCAAAGCCACTGAACTGCTCTCGCAACTTGAGCTTTTGCACCTTGCCCGTGGCGGTATGAGGCAGTTCGTCAACGAACTCCACCGCGTCGGGCATCCACCACTTGGCGATCTTTCCCTCAAGCGAGGCCAGAATTTCCGCTGCAGTAACGTCCTGCCCATCACTGGAACGCACTACGATCAGCAACGGGCGTTCACTCCACTTGGGGTGATAGCATCCAATAACCGCCGCCTCCGCCACCTTGGGATGATTCGTGGCCGCGTTCTCTACCTCGATGGAGGAAATCCATTCGCCGCCGGACTTGATGACATCCTTGGTGCGATCAGTAATCGCCAGGTAGCCGTCCGCGTCAATGGTGGCCACATCGCCAGTCTCGAACCAGCCCGCCTCACGCTCGTGAGCATCAGAGTCCTCCAGCTTGAAATAGCTGGAGCAGACCCAGGGCCCTCTCACGAGCAGAGAACCGAATGCCTCGCCATCCCAGGGCAAGGCCTTACCTTCATCGTCGACAATTTTCATTTCAACACCAAATATCGGCCGCCCTGCCTTCAGGCGGAGCCCGGCATATTCTTCATCACTGTACTTGTCCCGCTCGCTGTCGCCGGCATTAGCCGAGCCGAGGGGGCTCATCTCCGTCATACCCCAACCGACCCGTGTACTCACACCGTAACTGTCGAGGTCTTCCATGATTGACAGCGGGCAGGCCGCACCGCCCACAATGATGCGCTCCAGTGAATCGATGCGCTGGCCGGATTTTTTCAGGTGAGCCAATAATCCCAGCCAGACCGTGGGCACACCGGCGGACAGAGTCACCTTCTCTTCATTAATCAACGCCGCCAGCGTCTCTCCATCACCCATTTTGCTGCCTGGAAACACCAACTTGGCACCCGCGATGGGGCAGGCATAAGGGTTGCCCCAGGCGTTGACGTGAAACAGGGGCACAATCGGCAGCACCACATCCCTGCGCGCGATGCCCAACGCATCCGGCATCATGGTGGCATAGGAGTGCAACAGTGTAGAGCGGTGAGAGTACAACACGCCCTTGGGGTTGCCGGTGGTTCCCGACGTATAACACAACGCACAGGCGTCGCGCTCTTCCAGCGCCGGCCACTGGAAATCAGGGCTGCCTTTTTCCAGCAATGTTTCATAGCAGATCGCGTTGGGCAGAGAGGTGTGTGGCATACGGTCTGCACTGCATTGGATAATCCAGCCCTTTACCATGGGGCACTGCTCCGCGAGACCTTCAACCAGCGGCACAAAATCCGGATCAACAAATACATAACGATCCTCCGCGTGGTTAATAATGTAAATCAGCTGCTCCGGAAACAACCTCGGGTTTATCGTGTGGCAGACATAGCCAGTGCAGGCGACGCCGTAATAGACCTCAAAATGTCGATAGTCATTCCAGGCGAGGGTGGCAATACGGTCACCGCGTTCAAGACCCCACTGGGACAGGCTGTCGCCAAGCTGACGCGCCCTGGCGAACGCTTCACGGTAGGTATAACGGTGCCGGGGGTTCTCCGCCGTCACCGACACAATCTCGCCGTCACCGTTGATTCGCTCCGCGTGATCCACGATCGAGGCAATCGTCAGCGGCATATCCATCATTAAACCGTTCATAT
>CAJQQW010000104.1 GCA_905480565.1 uncultured Halioglobus sp.
GAGGAATAGCATGATGTGGCCGATAACGCAGAGACTCCTTGTTGTAACACTTCTCCTGGGGCTGTCCGGTTGCAGCACGATTTCGGGATGGTTCAGCTCAGACGATGATGATGCCACCGCGCCTGCGGCACTTATCGATATCGATGAGACCGTCGCCATCGACAAGTTGTGGTCGGAGGGCGTTGGCGATGGGCAAGGCAGTGGGTTTTACCGTATACGGCCTACCATTGACGGTGACACGATTTATATCGCCTCGGCAGAGGGAGAGGTGATGGCCATTAACCGTGCCGACGGCGATGTGCTCTGGGATGTCGAACTGGACTCGACCTTGTCGGGCGGTGTCGGGGTATGGGGAGATGGCCTCTTTATCGGCAGCAGTGAGGGCGCAGTAATCAAGCTTGATGCCGCCACTGGAGCGCAGTTGTGGACAACACCCCTGCGAGGCGAAATTCTTTCACCGCCACAGAGCAATGGACGGATAGTTGTCGCGCAAACGTACGATGGTAAGTTACAAGGGCTGGACTTCGACACAGGCGAGCTGCTCTGGGTTTATGATAGCAACGTTCCGGTCCTTACCATAAGGGGTACCAGCACCCCCATTGTGGATAACGATCGAGTATACGCTGGTTTCGCCAATGGTCGCGTGCAGGCTTTTGATATCAATTCCGGTGCCGTCGTGTGGGAGGTGCGAATTGCTATTCCTAGGGGCCGCTCCGAGATTGAGAGAATAGTCGATATCGACGGTTCGATGGAACTCGCCGGAGGCACCCTCTATGTGGCCAGCTACCAGGGTAATGTAGTGGCGATCGATGTGCGCAGTGGTCGTAAGTTGTGGCAGCAGAAGGCATCGTCATACTCGGGTGTGTCTCAGAGCTTTGGTAATGTCTATGTGGCCGATGCTGATGGCGTGCTCTCCGCGTACATGCGCACTGGACAGGGCCTGCGGTGGACCCAGGACGCGCTGGCTTACCGAGAATTGTCGCGGCCCACGCCAGTCGGCGGTTATGTGGCTGTCGCCGACGTTGAGGGCTATCTGCATATACTCTCTGTGACTGACGGTACATTTGTAGGCCGCATTAAGGTAGACAGCGCAGGTGTGCGCGCAGACATGCAAAGTGTTGATAACGTGATATACGTATTTGGAAATAGTGGTGACCTGGTCGCGTATGAGATCACAGCTGATCCTTGATGATTCCGGTAATCGCTCTGGTCGGGCGCCCCAATGTCGGAAAATCGACACTATTTAATCGACTGACTCGGAGTCGCGATGCACTTGTTGCCGACTTTGCTGGTCTTACCCGTGACAGAAAATACGGTGAATCCAGATTAGGCAGTCGGCCGTTTATCGTAATCGATACCGGTGGTATCACTGGCGATGAGATAGGTGTCGATTCTTCTATGGCGCAGCAGGCTCTGGCCGCCATCGACGAGGCGGACGCGGTTCTGCTTATCGTCGATGCTCGGGAGGGGCTGAACGCAGCGGATGAAACTCTCGCAATGCGATTACGACAGCAGAATAAGCCCTTCAACCTGGTGGTTAACAAGATTGATGGTTTAAACGAAGAAGTAGCCGCAGCAGACTTCTACGCGTTGGGTACCCAGAGCCTGATGACGATCGCAGCCTCCCAAGGCCGCGGCGTGAGCGGTATGATTGAAGAGGTATTGGCGGCCTTTCCCGAGCCTGCGCTAGAGTCAATCGATGATCATCCACCGGATAGCATCCGCGTGGCTGTGGTAGGTCGCCCCAATGTAGGTAAGTCGACATTAGTGAATCGCTTGTTAGGTGAGGAGCGTGTCGTGGTCTACGATCAGCCGGGCACTACGCGAGACAGTGTCTACATCGACTTTGAACGCGGCGACCAAAAGTACACGTTGATCGACACCGCCGGCGTCAGGCGTCGCAAAAATGTTAGCGAGGTCGTGGAGAAATTCTCTATAGTGAAAACCCTCAAGGCCATCGAGGATGCGCACGTGGTCGTGCTGCTGATGGATGCTCATGAAGGCATTGTCGACCAGGACATGCATTTGTTAGGACATTGCATGGACAAGGGGCGCGCTCTTGTGCTCGGTGTGAACAAGTGGGATGGTATTGATAGCGACCAGCGGGACTGGATTCGCAAAGAACTGGATCGGCGCCTGCGCTTTGCCGAGTACGCCGATACACACTACATTTCGGCCCTGCACGGTACAGGCGTGGGCCACCTGTATAAATCCATTAACGGCGCCTATGCCTCCGCGACACGCAAGCTTTCAACTAACGTTCTCAATCGTATACTGGAGGGCGCTGTATTCGATCACCCCCCGCCTATGGTTAATGGACGTCGCATCAAAATGCGTTACGCTCACGCCGGTGGTCAGAACCCGCCAATCATTGTCATCCATGGCAACCAGACCGCGGAGGTGCCTAATAGCTATAAACGTTATCTGGAGAAGGTTTTCCGTCGAGAACTGAAGCTTGCTGGCACCCCCGTGCGTATTGAATTCCGTTCTGGCGAAAACCCTTATTCGGAAAAACGCAATAAATTGACCCAGCGGCAGGTGCAGCGTAAGCGACGAATGATGGCTCACGTCAAAAAATCAAAGAAGAGCCGGAAGAAGTAGGCGAAGGATTTGGTGGAACGATCCGACATGAATAGTCGCGAGAACATAGCGTTTTTTGTGGAAAGGTTCTACGAAGGAATGCTGGCTGACCCGCAGTTAGCCCCTATTTTTGTCGATGTGGCGGATATTAACCTTGATGTACATTTGCCCCACATCAAGGATTACTGGTGCAAGTTGTTACTTGGCGACCAGCAGTATCAGCGTCATACCATGAATATACACAGAACGCTTCACGGTAAGCGTTCACTTCTGCCTGCAGATTTCGAGCGCTGGCTGAGGCTTTTTACAAACACCGTAGACGCGTATTTCGTTGGTGAACGAGCGGAACGCGCAAAACGTGTCGCTGCCGCTATCGCGACTAATATGGAAAGCAGTCTGTCATCCTGATGAGGAGTTCTGATGAAGTGCAAACCTAACGTGGTGCTTGCCGTCTCTGCGCTTCTGTTGGCACTTTTGATGCAACCATTGTCTGCCGAGGAGCTGTACCAATCCTGTATTGTCTGCCATGGCGATGCGGGGCAGGGTGGCGTTACCTCTGGTGCTCCGGCTCTGGCAGGGCAGGACGAGGCCTATCTGATACGGCAGCTGAGAAATTTTCGGGATGGCGTTCGAGGGGCAGTTGCTGGCGACGATCAGGGAATGCAAATGGCGGCGATGGCTGCTCCTCTGTCCGATAACGATATTAGCGCTCTTGCGGCCTATCTCTCAGAACTCAACCGATCGCCTGCGACGCTTGTTAAAGGTAACCTGAGAAACGGCATGACGCTTTACCAGGGTAAATGTGGGGCATGCCATGGCTCAGTCGGCGAGGGTAATCCATCACTCAACGCTCCGGCATTGGCCTGGTTGGATGGTGCCTATATCCAGCGACAGATAAATAATTTTCAGCGAGGACTGCGGGGCAGGCACAGGGGCGATCGCTACGGTCGACAGATGAACCTGATGGCCAAGGGTATTGAATCACGAGACCTTGATGACATCATCGCCTACATGCAGTCCAGGACGAGGGACTAGCTCCCGCTATGCACCGTTGCTTGCTATATCTCTGGGTGTTTGCTCTTGGACTTTCATTGCAGGCGCAAGGCGCAACCTTGCGTACCAATTGTCCACCCAGCTTTGAAAAAACCCCTAGCGGTCAATGCGCCCTGCGCACGTTTTACGAATTCTATGATTCGGTGCAGGGTGCGGGTCTGGGTGGCACACAGACTGCATTGCCCGCTC
>CAJQQW010000105.1 GCA_905480565.1 uncultured Halioglobus sp.
AATAGGGCAGCATGGTTGCGGGGTCTGGTTGTTTTCGAGGCCCGATTATACAGGCGATCACGTGCCATGATGGTAGCAAATTTATATAAACGGAGAACAGGAATGTCACGACACTTTGGCAGGGCTCGTTTGCTGGCAATGATTTGCTTGTTTTGGGCTGTTGCGCCGCACGCTTACGCACAGGATTCTACGGCGTATGATCTTGTTAACACCACGACAAGCGATGTTATGGCGGTTGTTGTGGATGCGGAGCCATATGTCGATGAAGATCCGGAACGTTATTACTCCCAGATTCAGGTGTTGCTGGATCCACTTGTAGATTTTCGCGGTTTTGCCCGCAAGGTGATGGGCCCCTACGCCAGCTCGGAGCGTTATCGTTCGCTGGATGAAGCCGGTCGCAGCCAGCTGAGAGACCAGCTGGACAGCTTTACCGAGGCTATGCGGACCTCCCTTGTGCGTACTTACAGCAAAGGTTTGTTGGCCTTCGGTGGCTCAGACATCGAATTGGAGCAGCCGGACGAGGATGCCGCTGACAGTAAGCGTGTATCACTGCGCCAGCTGGTTTATGCCGACCGGGATACGCCCTATGAAATTCAATACCAGATGGGCCAGATGAAGTCTGGTGACTGGAAACTGATCAATGTCATTATCGAGAGCGTCAACCTGGGAGAGGTCTATCGGGACCAGTTCCTTGCGTCTGCCCGCGAGCATGAGGGTGACCTGAGCAAGGTCATAGACAGCTGGGTCGTGGTGGTAGTGGATGTGGATGCGGAGACTGAATCCGGGGAGTAACCGCCGGGGCTGGTCGCTATCCTCACGTATTTCCCCTAAACTGCGGCGTTTTTGGGTAGGCGTGTTGCTTGCGCGCCTGGCACCGGGAGTGATGTATGGACGTCGACGCAGTCAAGGCTCTGCTTGAAGATCAGCTGCAGGATTGTGAGTTTCATGTGCAGGGGGAGGGCAGCCACTACGATATCGCCGCTATCGGTGATGTATTTGAGGGCTTGCGGCCGGTGCAGAAACAGCAAGTGGTATATGCTGCGTTGAAAGACAGGATTGCCGACGGGTCTATACACGCCGTGAATATCCGAACCTATACACCCGCCCAGTGGCGAGACCAATCCTGACAAGGAGCGGTGACGTTTGATCAGTCCCCGGTCGCAAGGGGTTGACGCGGGCCACAGCCGAACCGCACGGGTTTTAACATGAGCGAACAACTAACAATCGCATTGACGAAGGGGCGCATCCTCAAAGAGACGCTGCCGCTGCTCGCGCGGGCAGGCATCGAGCCGTTGGAGGATCTGTCATCCAGTCGCAAGCTACTGTTCCAGACCAGTCGGGAAGATGTCCGGCTGGTTATACTGCGTGGCACCGATGTGCCAACTTATGTGCGTCATGGTGCGGCGCAGGTGGGTGTGGTCGGAAAAGATATCCTGATGGAGCAGGGTGCCGAGGGCCTTTATGAGCCCCTCGACCTGGGTATTGCCGAGTGTCGACTGATTACGGCGGCCAAAGTAGGCTGGACCCAGAAGAGCTCTCGTGTCCGCGTGGCGACCAAGTTTGTGCACATCGCGCGCGACTATTTTTCTCAGCAGGGCATGCAGGTAGACCTCATCAAGCTTTACGGCGCGATGGAGCTAGCTCCGATTATGGATCTGGCGGATGTGATCGTAGACATAGTCGACACCGGCAATACCTTGCGCGCCAATGGCATGGAGCCCCTCGAGGAAATCGCGCGTATCAGCTCACGCCTGGTAGTCAACAAGGCCTCTTTGCGCTCCCGGCATGAGCAGATCAGCGCTGTGGTGGATGCCCTCGCGGCGGTCGTGCGAGGGGGCTGACATGCGACAACTCGATACGTCCGATGCGGACTTTGATGCCGCGCTCACGCGACTTACCTCGCGGGAAGAGGTGGACGGCGCTAGCGTTGATGAAACGGTTGCCGCCATTATCGCTGATGTTGCCCTTCGGGGTGATGCCGCGGTGCTGGAGTACACAGCACGCTTTGATAATCTGCAGGTTGACTGCGTTGCGACTCTGGAGGTGAGCCGGGAGCGAATGGCGGAGGCCTTGAGCCATATCGAGATCGCCCAGCGAGAAGCCCTGGAGTACGCTGCGCAGAGAATCCGCGATTTTCATGAGCGCCAGCTGCAACAGAGCTGGCAGTACGAGGATGCATTGGGCAACGTGTTGGGCCAGAGGGTTACTGCTTTGGCTCGTGTCGGGATCTATGTGCCCGGAGGTAAGGCCAGTTACCCCTCCTCCGTGCTGATGAATGCCCTGCCGGCAAAAGTGGCGGGGGTTGGGGAAGTTGTCATGGTCGTACCCGCCCCGGGGGGCGATGTCAGCGACCTCGTGCTGGCTGCGGCGGCGGTAGCAGGGGTCGACAGAGTGTTTACACTGGGGGGTGCACAGGCCATCGCAGCGCTTGCGTTGGGTACCGAAACGCTGCCCGCAGTGGACAAAATTGTGGGCCCCGGCAATATTTATGTGGCCACGGCAAAGCGCCAGGTGTTCGGTCGCGTCGGCATTGATATGGAGGCAGGCCCCTCAGAAATTCTCATTATCGCTGACGGTAGCACCGATCCCGACTGGGTGGTTATGGATTTGTTTTCCCAGGCTGAACATGATGAAAATGCCCAGTGCATCCTGCTCTGCCCCGACCACACCTACCTCGCCGCGGTGCGGGCGGGAATCGAGCGTCTGCTCCCTACCATGGAGCGGGCGGATATTATCGGCGTCTCGCTAAGAGAGCGTGGTGCCATGATCGTTACCCGTGACCTGGCGGAGGCGGCTGCGGTCAGTAACCTGATTGCGCCCGAGCATCTCGAGCTTTCAGTCGAAGACCCGGAAGCCCTGCTGCCGCAGATAGAGCATGCCGGGGCTATTTTTATGGGGCCTTATACCTCAGAGGCGCTGGGCGATTACTGCGCCGGTCCCAATCACGTGTTGCCCACGGCAGGCGGGTCGCGCTTCAGTTCGCCCCTGGGTGTGTATGATTTCCAGAAGCGCAGTTCGTTGATCAGGTGCAGTCAGCAGGGTGTGCAGGAGTTGGGTGCTATGGCGTCGGTGCTGGCCCGTGGCGAATCGCTCACGGCGCATGCCCGCAGTGCAGAGATGCGCCTGACGGACAAGAAGCCGGCGAAATAGCGCGTCGTATCGTCTCCCGCCGAGCCGCACCCGCGGTGGTCTATCGGGTGCGGTTTTATCGTCACTGCCTCGGTTGATTCAGCACACCTACCACGGCCTGCAGCTCCAGACTCTGGCGTTCCCGTTGCACGCTGATAGCCACCGAGTCGCCCGGTTTGAGCATGGCTATGCGATGGCTGGTCAATCGTGCGTCCCGCACGGGTTCGTTGTCGATATGCGTGATCAAATCTCCCGCCTGCATTCCGGCTTTTTGTGCGGGACTGTCCGGGGCGACTGAGGCGACCAGCAGGGCCTGGCCCTGTTGATTCATGGCGACCGGTTCTGCGCTGACTCCAAGCCAGCCGCGAATGACTGAGCCATACTGAATCAGGTCCTCCATAACGTAGAGGGCTTGATTGACCGGTATGGCGAGGCTTATACCGATGCCTGTAGACGCATTGCGAGTGCGGCCTTCGGCCGTGTAGATGAGGGTGTTAATCCCCAGAAGCCGGCCTTGAGTGTCGATTAATGCGCCGCCCGAGTTACCCAGGTGAATCACCGCGTCGGTCTGGATATAGTCTTCGTAGATATCGGACTGCAGGCCAAACCGGCCCAGGGCCGAAATAATGCCCTGGGAGACGGTGTGCCTGAACCCCAGTGGATTGCCGATCGCCAACACCACATCGCCCACGCGAGCCATCTGGGCATCGCCCAGGTTGATGGCTTGCAAATCGGGCAGCTCTACCCGCAGTACGGCAAGATCGGTCGCCATATCAGTGCCGACTACGGAGGCGTTTGCGGATCGCCCGTCATTCAGCATCACCTGTATGGCATCCGCGCCGTCTATGACATGATTATTGGTCAGAATATGCCCCTGCTCGGTCATTATGACGCCTGATCCCAGCGAGCGTTCTACGCGCCCGCGTCGGGAGGGGCGCAAACCAGGCCGGTTGAGGCGACGGTCATTGAGCAGGGGGTTGCTACGCTGCCTTATCAGTTTGGCGGTATAGATGTTTACCACGGCGGGAGCAGCGGCCTCCACGGCCGCAGAATAACTGACTGGTCCCGCCCGTGCGGGTGCGACGGGCAGGACCCAGCGATCCAGTATCAGGAGTGCTGCAAGGAGGCCGGCAATGGCTGGCCACAGAAAGTCTGTCAGTATCTGTTTCATGAGGGACCGGGTGAGGTTTGCAGAGGCATTGTATAGTATAGCGATCCGCGCATGTTACGCAGTCGTATTGTCAGCGCTATAATGGAAAAAACTATGAGCGTAGATCTCCGGGAGCTACATCAGTATCTGGATCATTGCCTGCGGCCCGACCGGTTTCAGGATTACTGCCCCAATGGTCTGCAGGTCGAGGGTCGGCCTGTTGTAAGCAAGCTCGTCACGGGGGTGACCGCCTGCCAGCGATTGATAGACGAGGCAACGGCATGGGGTGCCGACGCCCTGCTGGTGCACCATGGGTACTTCTGGCGCTCCGAGGCGCCTGAGGTGGTGGGCATGAAGAAGCGCCGCCTTGCAGCTTTGTTGCAACAGGACCTGAGCTTACTGGCGTATCACCTGCCGCTGGACGCGCACCCGCGCATGGGTAATAACGCGTGCCTTGGTCGTCTTATGGGCATTGCCAATGAGGATCAGGAGCCACTGCAGCCGGGCGTGAGCGACAGTGTAGGCAATATTGCGACGCTTGCCCGCGTCGAAAGTGCGGGGGAGTTTGTCTCACGCATAGAGGGTTTTACAGGCCGGCAGGCGTTGCATGTTGGCGACGCTGTGGCACCGGTCCGGCGCATTGCGTGGTGCACTGGAGCTGCCCAGAGTTACCTGGAGGCCGCGGTAGCGGCGGGAGCAGACCTGTTTGTAACCGGTGAGGTGTCCGAGTCCACTGTGCATATCGCGCGAGAAGAGAGTATTCACTTTGTCGCAGCGGGCCATCATGCCACTGAGCGCTACGGCGTACAGGCCCTGGGTGAGCATTTGCAGGAGCATTTCGGTTTGCAGCACCGGTTTATCGATATCGATAACCCGGTGTAGGGGGATCAGCCGATTTTTTGCGGTTCGTCCTCACTGGCAGCGCGCTCAAAGCCAAATTCTTCATTCAGCATGCCCTTTTCATCAGGGGAGGTTTTCGGAGCGTAGTCCAGGGGAGGTTGCGTTGTTGCGAGCTTACCCGGAATCTCAGCGGTTTCGCCGCCATTCCCGGCTCGTTCGAGCGGCAGCGGTCCCGCGCCCTGACACAGATTTAAGGCGCCCTGAGCGAGGTGGTTGTGCACCTCGCGGTAGCTTTCCGTGAGCCCATTGAGCATTTGTGCGGTCTGGTTGAAGTGCTCGACCACGTCATCCTCATAGGCTTTTTTGTCCTGCATCACCTGGTCAAGTTTAAGGGCCAACTCGCGATTTTTTTTCGCATCGTCAGTGGTGCTGCGACTGAGTGCCCAGCCAAGCAGGGCGCCAATGACCGTCATTGCAGCGCCCACAGCCAGCAGTATTTCCAGGCTGTATCCGGATGATTCCACAAACAGTTCCTCGCAGTTAATTATCAGCGCCGGCAGTATACCCCTATTGTTGTGTTGGCTGTAGCGCTGTGGTGATGGGTTTTCGTAAAACCGGTCGTGCCGCTGCTCCTGCCGAGGCGTTGTGCAGGGCGTGGCGTTGCAAACCACGGGTGCGGATGGTTAAAGTGTTCGGCTCGACGATACCTCCGAAAATGGATTTGCTCTACATGGATACTCCCTGGCAGCGCTACCAAGCTGACCTAAAACAGGACAACTTCTTGCACGATGCCGCGCAGGAAAACGCGGTGAGCTTGCTGGAGCGCCTTTATCAGCGGTTGCTGGCTGTGCCGGCTGAACCCCGGGGAGGCCTGCGCGGCTGGGTGGGCAGGTTACGAAATGAACCGGCCGAGCCGGTCATCGGCCTCTACCTTTGGGGAGGGGTGGGGAGGGGCAAGACCTACCTCATGGATACGTTTTTCGATTGCCTGCCCTTCGAGCGCAAGTTGCGAGTGCATTTTCACCGGTTCATGCAGCGCGTCCACGCCGATCTGGGCAGGCTCGAAGGCGAAAAAAACCCGCTCGATCTGGTGGCGGAGGGGCTTGCAAAGGAAGCCAGGGTGCTTTGCTTTGACGAGTTTTTTGTCACTGATATCGCTGACGCTATGATACTGGGTGAATTGATGAAGGCCCTTTTTTCCCGCGGCGTAACCCTGGTGGCCACCTCAAATATAGAGCCAGAGCAACTGTACAAAAATGGCTTGCAGCGACAACGTTTTCTGCCTGCCATCGATATGATTAACCGCCACACTCAGGTCGTGAACGTCGATGCGGGAGTGGATTACCGGCTGCGTGCGCTGCAGCAAGCGCAGTTGTATCACTACCCGCTGGATAAAATAGCGGAAAAGAGTTTGCGCGAGAGTTTTGATCGGTTGGCGCCGGATCGAGGGATGCACTGGGAGCGGCTCGAGGTCAACAAGCGCTACCTGACCACTCGCTGCCTGGCGAAGGACGCGGTCTGGTTTGAGTTTGCGGAGCTGTGTGATGGCCCTCGATCGCAGAATGATTACATCGAACTGGCGAAAGTTTTTCATACTGTCCTGATTTCCGGTGTACCCGAATTCGATGCAGACAAGGATGACCAGGCGCGTCGTTTTATCAGTCTGGTCGATGAATTCTATGACCGCAATGTCAAATTGGTGCTGGCCGCTGCCACGCCGCTGCTGGCGTTATATGCCGGGGGCAAGCTTGAATTTGAGTTCCAGCGCACCATTTCCCGGTTGCAGGAGATGCAGTCATTTGAGTACCTCGCCCGGGAGCACCGGCCATAACGGCTTGCCGGGGATCGCAGCAGTAGCGGGCCAGCCCACGGCCGGCGGGTCTTTTCTGGGTCTGATCGGGCGAAAATATCTGTAACATTGGCTTGAAATGATGGGGCCGTTTCAGTAGTATTCGCGCTCTTTATTTTGGACTCCTCCCAGAGGCGGATTCTCATGAAAACTTACAGCGCCAAAGCGGAAGAAGTGGCCCGTGACTGGTACGTGGTGGATGCCGCCGATATGACCCTGGGCCGGCTGGCGAGTGCCATCGCTCACCGGCTGCGCGGCAAGCACAAGGCGGAGTACACTCCCCACGTGGACACAGGCGATTACATTGTTGTGGTGAATGCCGAGAAAGTGAAGGTGACCGGCGCTAAAAGCACCGATAAGATGTATCACCACCACACCGGCTACCCCGGCGGTCTGAAGTCTATTTCTTTCGAAAAATTGATCGACAAGGCGCCTGAACGTGTTATCCAGGGGGCGGTCAAGGGCATGTTGCCGCGCAACCCGCTGGGCCGCGCCATGTTCAAGAAGTTGAAGGTTTACGCCGGGAGCGAGCATCCGCACGCCGCCCAGCAGCCACAAGCATTGAATATCTAACGGACGCGCAGATTATGTCAGCTAGCGAATATTATGGAACCGGCCGTCGCAAGACCTCTACCGCGCGGGTATTCATGCGCAACGGGGCTGGTGATATCACGGTTAACAAGAGACCTCTGGATCAGTATTTTGGCCGAGAGGTGGCACGTATGATCGTGCGTCAGCCGCTCGAGCTGGTTGAGTTGGCTGGAAAATTCGACATAAATGTCACCGTCGTCGGCGGTGGCAGCTTCGGGCAGGCTGGCGCTATCCGCCACGGCATCACCCGGGCTTTGATGGAATACGATGAATCCCTGCGCGGCACCCTGCGCAGCTCCGGCTATGTGACCCGGGATGCCCGCGAGGTAGAGCGTAAAAAAGTGGGTCTGCGCAAGGCTCGCAAGCGTCCCCAGTACTCCAAGCGCTAGGCGGAGGGGTCGCCTCGCTGCTGGTGGGGTATTCATGCAGTCAAAACGCCTGGATTGCAGTGCATCCGGGCGTTTTTTTAGCCGCCTCACAGGGCCTGTGCGGTCCCAGGCCAGATTCAGTATAGAACTTAGAAAATCCAGTGAAATCAAGGCAGTTTTCTTGTATACAGCCGGCAAACTTATTACCATCTGCACCGTTTTTAATTCTGTATCGAAGTATCGGGCGATGGGCTTCGCGCCTGCGGTTAACCAGGGGAGTAGAGCATGAGTAGCGATAGCGCTGACGGCAGCGTCAACCGGACGAGGCGAACATTCCTTACTGCTGCGACCAGTGTGGTGGGCGCCGCCGGTGCCGTAGGTATCATGACGCCGTTTGTCGGGTCCTGGAACCCGTCGGCCAAGGCAAAAGCTGCAGGGGCTCCGGTCAAGGTAGATATCGGCAAGCTTGAGCCTGGTCAGATGGTCGTTGAAGAGTGGCGCGGCAAGCCGGTCTACATATTGCATCGTACCGAGGCGCAACTGACTGAACTGCCTCTGTTGAATAGCAGTCTCAAAGATCCTGATTCAACGATTGAGGGCTCTCAGCCCCCTTATATCAAGGGCATAGACCGCTCGATCCGCCCCGAGATATTTGTCGTCATAGGACTGTGTACCCATCTCGGATGCGCGCCCAAGTTTCGACCCGAAGTGGGTGTGACCGAATTCAGTAGCGATTGGGGTGGCGGCTTTTTTTGCCCCTGCCATGGCTCTATGTTCGATCTTTCCGGTCGCGTATTTGCGGGCACCAGCCCGGCCTCCCAGAATCTGGTCGTGCCTCCTTACTCCTACGAAGATAAAAATGTGGTGGTGATTGGCGTTGGCGAGGAGGTAGCGTAATGATTGTTAGATTGCTTGTTGCCTTGCGCGATTGGGTGGACGCCCGCCTGCCGATTGTGCGGGCCTGGAACACGCACATGGGCAAGTACTACGCGCCCAAAAACTTCAATTTCTTTTACTTTTTTGGTGTCCTTGCGCTACTGATACTGGTTAACCAGCTGTTAACCGGTATCTGGCTCACGATGAGCTACAACCCGTCCCAGGAAGGTGCGTTTGCGTCGGTTGAGTACATTATGCGGGATGTGGATTTCGGCTGGATTCTGCGTTACATGCACTCCACCGGTGCCTCGGCGTTTTTTCTTGTTATCTACCTGCACATGTTCCGGGCGCTGTTGTATGGGTCATACAAGAAGCCGCGCGAGTTGATCTGGATTTTCGGCATGTTGATTTTTGTTGTGCTGATGGCTGAAGCGTTTGTAGGCTACGTTCTTCCTTGGGGTCAGATGTCGTACTGGGGGGCGCAGGTAATTATCTCCCTGTTTGGGGCAATTCCCTATGTTGGTGAGGATATCGTTACCTGGATCCGCGGCGACTACCTGATATCTGGTATTACGCTGAACCGTTTCTTTGCGCTGCACGTGGTAGCCCTGCCGATTATCTTGCTGGCGCTGGTGGTATTGCATCTGCTCGCACTGCATGAAGTCGGGTCGAATAACCCTGATGGCGTTGAGATTAAGCAGACCAAGGATGACGAGGGCGTGCCGTTGGATGGCATTGCCTTCCACCCCTATTACACGGTGCATGACCTGCAAGCCGTAGGAGTATTCCTCTTTATTTTTTGCGGTATTATTTTCTTCATGCCGGAGATGGGCGGATACTTTCTGGAATACGCCAATTTTGAAGAAGCGAATAACCTTAAGACGCCGGAACATATTGCCCCCGTCTGGTATTTCACGCCATTTTACTCGGTGTTGCGCGCGGTACCGGACAAGTTTTGGGGGTTTATTGCCTTTGCCGCATCCGTTGC
>CAJQQW010000106.1 GCA_905480565.1 uncultured Halioglobus sp.
GAGACAGCCACGGGCGTATCCTGCAAGCTTTCCTCGCGTTTTCGGGCTACAACCACGACCTCCTCCAACATTCCCGGCTCGGCGTATACGGGAGTAACGCCAATGGCCACCGGAACAAGCGCACATGTCAGTGCGAGGACAGCGCAGGGATACTTCGCAGGTCTCTTCATTTTTCTTCTCTCCGGATCGTATAATTATGCCGAATATATAGAGCTCGCCTGATATAACCGCTAGCATAGTTGTATTCGGCGGTTCCTACAGTTGCCTGAGAGGTCATTTCTTCTTAGCAAAACTTAACCAATAGCTACTGGTAGCGGTGATAACAATGAAATTTTGGCAAGCGATTACCTGGGCCGAGACAGACCAGCTGCTGGATATCGCCCGCTTTGCCGAAGATCTGGGTTTCCACGGGCTGATGAGTGGTGACCACGCCGTGTATCCGGAATCGATCGAAGCGCACTATCCGTATTCCGAGAATGGCTTGCCGCCCATGCGGCCTGACGATGAGTACCCCGACCAGACCGCTATTTTTGCTGCCATGGCAGCGGTAACAAGCACGTTGCGATTTACGTGTGGGGTTTACGTACTGCCTTTGCGCAATCCACACGAGGTTGCGCGCGCCAGCGCTACCCTGGCAATACTCAGCGATAATCGGTTCATTCTCGGTATCGGCGTAGGCTGGATGAAGGAAGAGTTCGACATCTACGGTGTCGATTTCCGCAAGCGAGGCAAGATTACCGATGAAATGATAGAGGTTCTGCACAAACTGTGGACCGGTGACATGGTCGAGCACCACAGTGAAAATTTTAGCTTCCCGCGGGTTCAGCTGAGCCCCGCAGCCGCCAGCCCGCCCCCGATTTATGTCGGGGGCACCAGCGATATCGCGCTGCGCCGCGCCGCTCGCGCAGGCAACGGCTACATTGGCGCAGGGACTACACCTGCAGACGTAAAGCCGCTGTTATCTCGCCTTGATGGATTGAGAAGTGAATATAAACGAGAGCACCTGCCGTTTGAAGCGATGCTCGGAATTGCCGATATTCCCAGCCGAGATCTCTACCAGCGACTCGCCGAGGACGGGCTTGAAAGTACGGTAGCGCCGCCCTTCCAGTACGCTCTGGGGAAAAAACGCTCTACGCTGGACGAAAAAAAACGCTTCATGGAAGATTACGCAGAAAATGTACTGCGACACTTCTAACCTAAATTTCGTCCGGGACCTGGTAGAGATTCTGATAACGTCTGAACAACGATCGCTCTGACGCGCGGTCCGCATCGACAGGGTAATGATGCTTGCCCCTTGGCTTTTCACACAGGTAATGCTTCATTTTTTCACTCGTCCGCAATGATAAATCTATCTCGAAGTGCTCGTAGATACGGGCAATGCAGGCCAAAGGATCTTCCATTAAATCCTGGTAGCGCGAATCAACGATATTGCGCTCAGGAATTACTCCCCCTGCGCGCTGCTCGATCACGCGTTCAAGTCGCACCGCAGTCGCTTCCCCCATGATAATGCTGTCAAACTGCGCTACATCGAAGGGCAGGTCACTACGCATACGGTACAGTGTGCCCATCAGACTGGCAGTAGATGCCATACACACAATAGGATCCCGGTGAGTTTGTACAATGCGCGCGTCCGGGTATACCTGCAACAGGGTGTCGAGATGCACCTGGTGTTCCGGCGCCTTCAAAAGCCAGCGTTTTCGAGGGTTTTTCCACTGCAGTATTTGCAGCACGCGTTTGTGGTAGCCGTAGACCGGCAGATAATCTGCATGCATACACCAGTCGCTGTAGCTGGGCGTTTGGTGCAAAGCCGCTATGTGATCACTAATAAAAGAGCCCGCCATCAACAACCCACATTCGGCGGGTATATCACCTCGCATCTCGTGCATGGTGTCAAATTCAGGTGCCACACGACCCCACTGGGTGAACAAATTGTTCGCTTGTTCGATGCGCGGGTCCGTATCGTAGGTCGCCGACTCGGGCGGCGGACAGGGCTGCAAAGCTTCCCACATCAGCGGGACACCCACGTCAGGGTCACAAGAGAGCAGCTCAAAGAGAATTGAGGTGCCGGATCGAGGCAGGCCCACAATCACCATAGGTGCAACAATTTCCTCCTCGACAATCTCCGGATGCTTCTTGAGGATATGTGTGACACGTAAGCGAGCACTCAACCAGAGAACGATATCACTGCGTGCCATTAACCGTCCCATCAAAGTCAGCCCCGCCTCGTTTTCCAGCGAGGCCAGCAACATGCGGAAGGGCTCTCGCCAGCGGTTATCACCCCAGTCTGATAAACCCGTCGCACGACAGGCATGATCCAGCAGGGAGTTTTCGTCTAGAGGTACCACCGAGGGCAAGTTGAAACAGCGCCCCTCCTCGTTCAGGGTCTGCACCCATTCGGGCTGTGACGGCGCAATCCAGAGTGGACTTTTCTTACTCATGCCTTAGCCTCCTCAGTCGCGAAATCGTTGCGCCACACCCCTGCGACGCTCGGCTACTTGTTCCAGCCTGTCCAGATCGCTGTATCTTTTCACATCGGCGGGTAAGTGCGATGTTAAATCAGCACGCATTATTTGCTCGCAAACGGGTAAGGGGCAATCCGAAGCACCTATCCAGCGCACTGTCACATAGCCTTCGGTATGACCTGCCGGATCCAGCCAATTCGGCAAACCCGGATCCTGATGAGAGACGACAAGGAGGAGTTCTCCGTTTTTTTCCAATACCGCATGATGACAATTGGTGCTGCAAAGTCGGTAGCGATAATCCATGGTTTCCCACCAGTAATTGCCAAACTCCACTGACCAGTAGTCTGCTACAGGCGGCGTCACGCGGATAAGCAGGACCTCGTCCTCAGGTATCTGCCAGTAA
>CAJQQW010000107.1 GCA_905480565.1 uncultured Halioglobus sp.
GCGAACTCGTAGCCCTGCTCGGCAGCCTTGCGATGCCACTCGGCAGCACGCCCGCCGTCCCGTGGTATACCCTCTCCGTCGTGATACATCAACCCGAGCTTGTGTTGAGCGAGTGCATCGCCCTGCTCAGCTGCCCTGCGGTACCACATGGCTGCCTGAAGAGTATCCTGCCGCACACCCTTGCCCTCTTGAAACATAGTGCCCAGATGGTATTGCGCCGCCGCAACTGCCCGTTGCGCGGCCCTAAATCGGCCAAGTACCGCTCGCCAATTATTCTGCGAAACGTCTTTGACTTTGTCATAGAGAGTCTCGGGCGCATAAGAAGCAGGCGCATAGGCCACTCGCTGAACGTTAAGATACCGGGCTAACGCCTGCCAGTTAGCCTGCGAAGCATCTTTGGCTTTGTTATACGAAGTCCCAAGCTTGTATTGAGCAGAGGCATACACCTGTCGAGCGGTCTTAAGGTAGTCATCGACTGCTTTTTGAACATCTGCCGAACCGACCACATCTGACGACAGATTGGCAAGACTCACTGGGCCCTCATAAGCGGGCATAGCAACAAACGCAAGAATCCCAAGCAGCGCAATAACCAGTATCAGCACAGAAAAAGAAACTCCGGGAGATATTTTTTTCTTTCGCGTATTGCCTGAAACGACACCATCCGGTTGCTGATCGCCGTTGTACGCTACATCTTCGAGCGACTCTTTATCCTCTATCGAACCCGCAGAGTCCGTCTCGATCGAGCGCGCCAATCCTTGCTTGCTAAGCTGTGGCCGCGGGGACACTGCCGGTCGAGTTTCCCTTCCCTGCCCGCTCTGCGCAATATCCTTATCCACTGCGCGAAACTGCTGCACGCGTATTTCGATGTACTCCCACTTCGCTTTTTTCTTGTCTCCTTTCCCCAGCGCCATTGCCTTGGCCCAAGCCGCCGAATTCATCCGATCGTCTTCGAACTCCCGGGTTGCTATGAGGTATAGTTTTGAATCATCCATTACCGTTTGGATTGTCCTCGATTACAGTCGTCCCAAGTGTGTCTTCTTGATTATATAACCTGCAAGCAGCGTCAATATTCTTGCTTGTCTCGAACACAGTGATTCTAACCAAATTATTGCGACATTCGTGAAATCCCGAAACTACTTTCGTCCTAAGCTGCTATCTTTATGACAACGTAACGGATCTGGTTTCATGATAGAAGTTAGAGCATCGCAAGACAATAAAATCGCAGATCAGCTTCCAATACGCCGCGAAACTGCCAACAACTAAGGCAAGGAGATACCGTTTTTTGATTCCGCTTCCGATACCATTGAGTTTATTTCGGACACTTGGGCAGAAGAACTACAACCGCCTTTAAACACCGTGTCCCCACGTGTAATATACTCACACACCCGCCAGCATTACTCGGATAAATAAGCGGAAGTATTCGCTAAACATGATAACAAAGCGCTTCGATGGCTTTATTATCAAACTGAAACGTTAACGGCCAACAACTGATTAAATTCGTGGGGCATCAGTCCCATCTACAAATGCAATAAAGCGACGGCGCACTGAGCCAATACCCCTTTTGGTCAACAAAGGCAAAACGTATGGAAAAAAAACAGAGAAACATCCACTTCGAAGGCGCTCGACTGGTCGCAGGAACTGGCAACGATACGGCTGCCCACGATGCCAAATTTCTCATTTCAGTACTACTTATCTATGTGGCCAAAGGGGACGGAAAGATTGACAGCACAGAAACTGATCGCATGGTCGAGATTGTCTCCAGCCGTTTTGACAGCTCTGGCGCCGAGGCAATGGAAATGTTGTCAGATGCCGTGAAAACGTTTATCGATGGTGGCGATCTGGTTGGGAAGCTCGGCGAGATTAGCCTGGGACTCACTGACACTGAATGCCAGGAAATTTTTGAGATGCTGCTGGATGTCGTCAAGGCAGATGGGCATTTAGCCGACGGAGAAGTCCGCACCATAGAAACCTCGGGCATGATCCTCGGGCTATCAGATGACGCTATACAGGCGGGAATCCAATCAGCACGCTAGAGCAAGCACTCAGGCAATTTCACACTATGCCGTTTAGCGCAGGCTTATTATATGCTAGTGGCGAATGGGATAAACCTTTTTTACAAGTGGGCATGCAGGGGCAGAGATGGAAAAAGTATTAGTGACGGGTGGATCGGGCTTTATTGGATTACATTGTATCCAACAGCTGTTAGATCAGGGTTTCAAGGTGAAAACAACCATCAGGTCAAACGCAAGACAGACGGAAATTGTGAACGCAATGACAAAGCATTCCTCACATCCAGAAAATCTGGAGTTTTTCGTGGCAGACCTTTTACAGGATTCAGGATGGAATGAAGCCGTCAGTGGCTGCCAGTATGTGCTTCATGTCGCCTCGCCTTTTGTAATTGAAAATCCGGAAGACGAGGATGTTCTCATTAAGCCAGCCGTAGAAGGTACGTTAAGGGTACTGGCTGCCTGCAGAAACAGTACTGTTCAGAAGGTCGTATTGACATCGTCGGTAGCTGCAATCGCTTACGGCCACAGTAAAAGCAAGACGTTGTTCGACGAGAATGACTGGTCAGATACCACAGGAAACATCAGTGCTTATGCAAAAAGCAAAACGCTGGCTGAAAAAGCAGCCTGGGACTTCATGGGAAAGTTAGCAGATAATGAGAAGTTCGAATTAACTACTATTAACCCCTCTGCCGTTACTGGACCAATGCTCACAGATGATATTGGGACTTCCAATTCATTTATTGTCCAGTTGGCAAGTGGCTTGATGCCGGTCGTACCCAAAATACACATGGGCTTTGTAGACGTTCGAGACGTTGCTAAGGCACATATTTTCGCTATGACCTCAAGCAAAGCGAATGGCCAGAGGATAATTGCGAGCGAACGAGAAATGTTTTTCTCAGACGCAAGCAAAGTGCTTAATTCAGCGGGGTATATGAAAGCGCCCACCAGAGAAATACCGGACTTTTTCGTAAGATTGATGGCGCCGTTCGTAAAGCAACTAGGCGCACTGAAGGCCTCTCTGGGCCGTATTGCTAATCTTGATAAAACGAAAGCCAACAACATCTTCGATTGGAAATTTATTTGCGCTAATGAGTCGCTTACAGTAACCGCAAAGCAACTCGAGGAAATGGGGAAATTAGTTAAGGGATAGTCATATAGTGGTGGCGGCGGTCTGCGAGGAAAACCCTATGAACAGAATAGAGAAGTTGAAAAACGATGTATACAGTTTTGAGGAATTAGACACGTTGGAGAAAAATGCAACCAAACTCTCTGATAAGGAAACGCTAGATCTTATAGAAAAAAGTCGTGCGTCTAAATCTGCGAAAGGAGAAAAACCGCGCGCGAGTGAAACAGCTCGCGCGAGGCGGGATCGCAAGCGAAGAAGCGAGTGATCCGTAACCAGAAAATGTGCAACCGGCCTTGATACCTGTATGTTCAGTCCGTGAAAACACACTCCAGAAAACTCCCTACCTCGTTTAATTACGCACGGCAGTGTCGATACGCTGAATCAAAGAGGCTTCTAGCGCAGGCGCCGCCTCTGCGAGCAAACAGTCTGCCAACTCCTCTCGATTCTTCACTCCGAGTACCACCGTCTCAACCCCCGGCATAGACAACGCATACCGATGCGCGAGCTGCGCCGGGGATACACCCATATCAGCGGCTATCACGCGAAACCGTGCCGCACGATCATAGTCATGCTGTTCTCTCGAATCTGCAGCAACAGGCCTGTCAATCGCGTCAGTCAGAGCGCCCGCCGCCGCCGCTCTGATACCCATAACGCCAATAGATTGATCTGTGGCTTGCTGGATCACGGCGCGGGGTTTGGCGCTCTCCCCAGATATTTCCATACTGCCTGCCGAGTCGAGTAAGTTCGCCATACACTGAACGACATCAGGCGGACGCTCTGAGTTGATGATTTGCAAATTAGTGACCTGCGTGCTGGCAGCCGTCACTCCCCATGCTCTAATTCTTCCGCTTTTTTTCAGCTTCTCAAAGGCAGGAATTACAAAATCATTAAACGTAGACAAGGTCACTGCAACTTTTGACAAAAGTTTCGGCGACAAAGTTGTATGCCAGCTATCCGGGACAACATATCCATGCAAAATAAAGACATCAATGTAGTCGCGTTTTAGTAACTTCAAACTCTGCTGTAAAGATGCTGTAAGTATGTTCTCAACATCCGCACCATTTGCGCCGCCTAACATGCACTTTGTGGTCAGACGCAATGTGTCCGGGTAACCATCAGGAAACGCCAGCCCCATCACTTTTTCCGCCTCGCCGTTACCGTACAGGGGCGCCATATCAAACAGAGTGATGCCAGCCTCGTGAGCGTCTTGCGCTGTCTTTATAGCCTCGTCCCTAGACGTGGCGCCCCAGACCTGTCCAATACCTCCGCCGCCCAGGGTATAACGACTTACATCAAATAACCGACCCAATTTTCGTCGCTGCATACATTTATCACTTCTTCACTTTTCGCAACACCCGCAAGCTACTAAGGCGGACGCTATTTCTGGAGAACTAACATTGACAGCAACTGGGTTCACCACCCGGTTACCGCGCTGCTACATTTACCCAACCGAAATATTTACGCGCACCTGCACAGTGAAGGCAGGTACAGAACGAGCTCTAGAGTATACCGCCGCCAGTTGGCTCGGCGTTTCCTGACGGCTTTATTAAGCGGCACAGACTCACGAAAGCATCAGCTATTTTGGGGCACCTGTGAGCGATATCACAAGGTGCCACATGATTCCGAGCGGTTACGCGTCATTATCGGACGTCAACTTGACTTAAGGCGCGCAAGGCGCGTTATTCACGCCCGGGGCAGTCCAGCCATTACCATCCACATCCACAAACAGCGGATTGGTAAAGGCGAAAGCGGGTACACCGCCCTCTCCCAGATTACCGTCCGTGAGGTCGGCTAACGTTGTATTACTGCCCGGATGCAGGTCGGCAGGCAATATCGGGAACAGCGGTTTCGACACGCCGTCTGTGCCGCTAGCGACAGCCACGATCCACGTATCCTCAGTTACATCTTCCAGCAACAGTGTCGCGGTAATGTCGGTTCTCGATGCGCCCGGGACAGATGCATCAACCACAACATCTATCTCACTCCAGCCGGTATCACCTGCATTGATCCGGGCGTCCGCACACACGCCATAACGCGGGCTCGCCGGCGGGCTCGTCGTCAGCTCCGGCTGGTTGTTGATAAAGAACTCTACTGTATCCACTTCGGCCCATACGGGCGTGCTGATGATGGCTGTCAAGACCACATCACTACCCGAGTCAATCGGCATGAGCGTATTGTCGTTAAGCTGCAATCCAGCCTCTTGGGCCTGGCTCTGCCACACACCGGTTGCCTGCAGTAATAGAAAAGGCGCATTGGTGCCAACGGCCTTTCCTTCCAACACCGTGGCGGCCAGTGTTTCTGGTGCCGCTGTAAGCGCGGCCGGATCAACTGTCGCACTGGGGATGAGCGTTCGCGCCGAGGTCTTGGTGAAACGGAAATCATGGGTGTCGGAATTAGCAATCCCGATACGCACCAGATCCTGATTAATAAGGTTAAACCAGTTTCCCGCATTCTGGTTCAGGAATTCGTTAATTATGCCACCGCGACCATTCGTCCCAATCCACACTTCGAGGGCATCAAAGCCGCTATCGAACGCATTAGAGATTGAGGGATCGAGGCGACGACTCGCCAGGTCAACCGCAGACTGCGGCGGTGTCATACCCGTATCAACCGCGAGCCCGGAACTGTCAAAAAATGACGCCACATGGTTAATCTGCACCAGGTTATTCATCGGATCCGCATGCAGCCCGGTAAAAATCTCCGAGGGCGGGATGCTGTAATT
>CAJQQW010000108.1 GCA_905480565.1 uncultured Halioglobus sp.
TGGCGCCTGAGGCCGTGGTCTGCAAGCAAGTCGTCGATAATCGTCGTTGGTTCGCCCTTGATGTAGTAACCGATGTGCTCGAAATCGTTCGCCAGCATCTTCAGGCTGACAGATTTTTTGTACCTGGGGTGACCCAGTCGCACAATGCCGCAGATTTCATCACGGAAGAGATATTCCCGTGACAGCTTTATCGGGTTATTCGATGCGGTCCCGATGGCTAGGTCCATGCCACCCTCGAGATAGGGCCTGTGTTGAAAATTCGATGACAGCAACCTGCTGTGGATACTGCTGTGGGGCGCTCCAGTCAGAGTGCTGGAGACCAGTGGTGGAATAAAGGTATTGGCCAGATGAGTGTCGATACCGATGGTGAAGCTTCTCTCTGTTTTGAGAGGGTCGAAGGGCTCCTGCCTTAAAACATCCCGCTCCACTATGCCGAGGATAAGACGCAGCGGTTCGACCAGGCCCTCCGCATAAGGCGTGGGCTCCATGCCCCGGGATCCCCTGACCATCAAGGGGTCGTTCAACTGTTCACGTAAGCGCTTCAGCGCATGGCTCATTGCGGGTTGGCTCAGGTTCAGGCGCTCTGCCGCGCGGGAGACGCTGCGGTCCTTGAGCAACGCGTCCAGCACCTTCAAAAGATTCAGGTCCAGCCTTTGTATATCCATTGGTGCCTTAATGCGTCTATTTCATCGCGGCAAGAAGCCGGCGGATGGGCCGCTCGGGCAACTTAAGTAATGCATGAGATGAATAATATATATCTATAAAATTCATTTTACAAATAACGTGCCGAGTATTAATTTAGGCGCAGTTTGCCCACTCTGCGGGTTTGGCATAGCCGGAAGAACAACAGCAACTGCGACAGGATGAAATGCAATTATGAAAGCATGGCCAGACAACCCCTTTCTGCAGGGCTATTACGAGCCCATTACCTTTGAGGCGACGGCACCTGATCTGGTGGTCGAGGGAGAGATGCCCAAAGACCTGAATGGCACATTTTATCGCAATGGGCCAAACCCGCAGTTCCCGCCTGAGAACGAGTATCACTTTTTCACTGGTGATGGCATGGTGCACGCTTTTACGTTTGACGGCGGCCGGGTGAGTCACATGAATCGCTGGGCGCGCACGCGGCGTTTCGAAATTGAAAAGCGTCTTGGGGGTTCTTACTTTAGCGGGCTCAACCCGCTTGAGACAGATCCCAAGCTTCTTGAATTTGTGCTCAACGATAAACAGGGCGTCGCCAATACCAATATTGTCTGGCATGGCGATCGACTGTTGTTACTGACTGAGGGTTTCATGCCTTTTGAGATGGACCCCAAAACGCTCGAGTCATTGGGAACCTGGGATTTTTACGGCAAACTGAAAACGTCCATGACGGCGCATTCTCGCCTTGACCCGCGCACCGGCGAGATGTTGTTTTATTCTTACTGGTCAAGCGGGCCATTCACCACGGGTATGGAGTTACATAAGGTGTCGCGGGAGGGTTTTGTCACTGAGTCTCACGCATTTGAGGCGCCTTACCCCGCGATGGTTCATGATTTTGTAGTAACAGACAATTACATCCTGTTCCCGGTAATGCCGCTGACGGGCAGTATGGATCGGGCGATGGCGGGGCAGCCGCCTCTGGCGTGGGAGCCTGAGAAGGGAACAAGGATTGGTGTTATGCCGCGCAACGGCACGCCCGACGACTTGGTTTGGATAGCGGCGGACCCCTGCTATGTGTTTCATTTTATGAATGGCCACGACAAGGGTGGTGTCATTACGCTGGAGGCTTGCGAATTTGAGCACGCGCCGCTATTCCCCTTTGTCAATGGCGACATGACGCCGGTGACCAATCCGAATATGAGTCAGTGGGTTATCGACATGAGCGACAGCAGTCCTTCGGTCAGTATGCGAGCAATGGGTGACCGTGGTGCTGAGTTTCCTGTTATTGATCCGCGTTTTGCCATGCAGGAGTACCGCCATGGCTGGTATACCTCCAGCGACAGGAAGGTACCCGCGCCAATTCCCGATTCAGACTTTATATACAACGCCATCGACCACATCGACGTCACTACCGGCAAAGTCGACAGCTACAGTTTCGGAAACTGTTATGTCACTGAACCAATGTTTGTTCCCAGTGAAGGGGCTGCGGAGGGTGAGGGATACGTGCTGGATCTCATTTATAACCGTGACACCAATACCAGTGACATGTGTGTGTTCAATTCACTGGATATAAGTGCCGGTCCTGTCGCCCGAGCCAAGGTGTCTCATCGGGTACCGGTGAGTTTTCATGGCACTTGGGTAGGTGCCTGACTGGAGGCGCTAGTCAGGTGTATTGTTCCCGGGCTGGTCTTCCAGTTTAGGCACGCCCCAGGGCTTGTTGAGTTTATCGATGAGGAGGCCGGGTAGGTTAATCACGAGTCTTGCAATCAGCACCATCTGCCAGGGAAAGGTTATGCGTGGCTTGTCCCGCGCAAGCCCATTGGCAATGATGCAAGCGGCTTTTTCCGCGCTGATCAGGAAAGGCATAGTGGACGTATTCTTGGCTGTAATGGCGCTGGAGACATAGCCCGGGCAGATGACTGATACGCCTATACCCATCCCGCGAAGCGCGCCACGCAAGGCCTGACCGTAGTGCTTAATGGTGGCCTTGGACGAAGAGTACGCTGGTGACCTGGCCATGCCTGCGTACCCCATGATCGAGCTCATGAGAGCAACCTGTGCATGCCTGACAGGGTAAGGGAGACGTTGCGACATTATTTCCAATGCGGGGTGTATGGTATTGAAAACGCCATTTACGTTGATGTTGATGGAATCTACAGCGGCTTGATGCAGGCCATGCACGTCAGTGGCGCCCAGGGCGACCCCGGCGTTGGCAATAACCAGATTGAGTGGACGCTGGTCGTCACATGAAATTATCCAGTCGCGGATGCCGGCCTCATCAGTCACATCGCCGATCCAGCCTGAGACGGTGGCGCCGGTATTCCGACATGCATCAGCCACTTCATCCAGTCGCGTCTGGTCGCGGCCACTGATGAATAACGTGATGCCGGGAGCTGCATAGTGCAGCGCGAGGGCTTTGCCGATGCCGTTGGAGGCCCCTGTAATAAGAATGGATTTTGGGTCGGAATACATATCGATTTTGTGCCGGGATAATAATTTAAGGCGGTTATTAATAGCATAATGACTTACGTGAAGAAAACAGAGAATCAGTCCGCGCGTTTTTCAGGATCCAGTTATCAGGATCTTCTTGATCTGGAGGCGAGGCCTGTTCCTGCTTCGCTACGAGCGACAGCAGACGTCTACTTAGGTAGTGAGCCGCTGCCGATAGAGGGCTATTTATCGCCTGAGTGGCACGAGCTTGAAAAACGCAGGCTGTGGCCCCGTGTGTGGCAGTCATTGTGCCGAGAGAGTGAAATTAGTGAGGCTGGGGACTACTATGTGCAAGATATTGCTGCGACGTCCGTTTTGGTGCTGCGCACCCAAAGTGGCGAGATAAGAGCTTACCCCAACGCCTGCCTGCACCGTGGGCGTGAACTCAAGTCAGGCTCAGAGCAGGGGTATGGTCATGCCAATGATCTGACCTGTCCGTTTCACGGTTTTCGCTGGAACCTCGATGGTAGCTTTGACGGAATGCCTTGCTCGTGGGATTTCGGCCATATCGACCCGCAGCAGTTCAGCCTGCCCAGCCTTCGAGTTGATACCTGGGGCGGCTGGGTCTTTGTCAATATTGATGGCAATGCCCCGCCTCTTCCTGATTATCTCGGCGTCATGGTGGATCACTTTAAACGGTGGTCTCCTGATAAAACCTATAAGGCGCTGCATATCAAGAAAGTGTTGCGTTGCAACTGGAAGCTGGCCCACGAGGGCTTTATCGAATCTTTCCATACGGTAGCAACGCACCCACAGTTGTTACCTTATACAGGTGATGCCAGCTCTCAGTACGATTGTTTCAGCAATTATATTAGCCGGAGTATCACGCCTATGGGTGTGGTAAGCCCTCATTCATCAGGTACGACAGAGCAGCAGTCCGTGCACCAATGGCTTACGGTATATGGTGTTGCGGAAGAGGAAGATTTGCCCGATGTTCCCGAGGGTATGAGCGCTCGAGAATACCTGGGCGAAATGAACATCGCGCGTTTTTCGAAAATGTATGGGCAAGATTTGTCCGAGCTAGCCACTCATAGTGAGGTGCTGGATGCCATTCTGTATTCAGTATTTCCCAATTTTGCGCCCTGGGCGGGCTTTCGCCCAAATGTGACGTACCGTTTTTTGCCGTGGGATGATCGCCATGACATGTGCACGATGGAAATCATGTTGATGATGCGATACCCGGAGAGTCAGGAGAGGCCGCCTGATGCCCCCGTAATGTTTGTGCCGGCGGACCAGACGCTACGTGATACGCCAGGAATCGAACCCGGATTGGCCCGCGTATTTGATCAGGACTTTCAAAACCTGCCGTTGGTGCAGAAAGGGCTGCGTTCGCTGCGTTCTGGCGCGATACAGCTAGCCAACTATCAAGAAGTCCGCATACGGCACTTCCACCATATTCTAAGCCAGTACCTGAATACTGATGAGGACACTGTGTAATGAGTACACCTGTAATATTAAAAAAAGACGGCAAGGTAGCGATTATCACGCTCAACCGCCCCGAGGTTCTTAATGCCATCAGCGAGTCCATGTTGCCGCCCTGGGTGGAAGCGCTGGAGGAGTGCCGTATCGATTCTGATGTCGCAGCCATTGTTGTGACCGGCGCCGGAGAGGCTTTTTGCCGCGGTGGTGATACTTCCAAATTGGGTTCCAATACCAAACCGGGGCCTGTCGATATCAAGGAGCAATTCTGGGATCGTTTGCATCAGATACCTCGTAAGTTGGCCGAAATCGACAAGCCCGTGATAGCGGCTGTCAACGGCCTGGCCTCCGGCGCCGGAGTCGATGTCAGTCTGCAATGTGACATTCGACTGGCGGCTCGCAGTGCGAGCTTTCGCGTGAGCTATACCGCCTTTGGGCTGGTTCCCGGTAATGGCGGCACCTATTTCTTACCAAGAATTGTAGGCGAGGCCAAGGCGCTGGAACTATTCTGGTCGGCGGCCCCCATCACTGCGGAGGAAGCATTAAATATTGGCATGGTGAACCAGGTATTTGATGATGATGTCTTCATGGATCGGACTATGGCGTTTGCCCACGACATAACCCGGCGTGCACCTCTGGCGATGAAGCTGGTGAAACGAGCGGTGAAGCAAAGCCCATCCATGGACCTGAACACACATTTGGACCTGGTTTCCTCACACATGCTGATTACTCGGCCCAGCGAGGATCATGCTGAGGCAATCCTGGCCTATGAGGAAGGCAGGGAGCCAGAGTTTAAAGGGCGGTAGTCGCTATGTCAGTAAGAGCTCGTGCCGGTGACAACCAGTTCGTGACGACTGATTTTCCAGTTGTCATCCCGGCGTCGCATGTCCGTCTTGTAAGTGGCCCACAGAACAAAGTGGGTGTCCTCGCCGGCGATGAAATGCAGTGCCTGCACATCGGTGCGGGTGTAAGCAAAGTTGCCGCTGATAGTGGCAAGAGTCGGTCCGAGCATGTGCTGAGTGGCACTGTATTTATCAAGCGCTTGCCAGACATAGTCGACCCATTGGTCGCGCTTACGATAGGTCTTGTTGCCAAAACCGACCACTTCAATGTCCTCTTCAAAGCAGGTCAGGTACCGGGGTCTATCCCGCTCATCCACAGCGGCGGCATAGGTCAGCATAACATCCTGTAACGCGATACGAGATTGGGAGAGGTCGGTCGTCATTGCGCGGGTTTTGGCTATTAATAGAAAGTTAGAGTTTACCAGTAAAACCGACGTTTTCAGAGGTGCTGTGTAAAAGAGAGCAAGTTACGTAAACGGAGTTGAAGATCATGACGAAACAGGAAATTTTGCGCGGTGCGGCTGATCTGCCGGATTGGCCTGAGCAGACACTTCGCGGACATGCGTTAGACGGGTACCGCTATACATCCAGTGAGTTCGCAGAGAAAGAGTGGAGTAGCATGTGGACAAAGGTCTGGTTGCTTCTTGGTCGTGAGGAAGAAATGCCCAACCCGGGAGATTGGCAACAAGAAGAGGTGGGCCCTGAGTCTATTCTTATGGTTCGACAGACCGATCGGTCTATCAAAGCCTTTTATAACGTCTGTCAACATCGCGGTCAGCGTCTTGTCAGTGAGGAGAAAGGGCATGCGCGGCGTTTCATCTGCCCGTATCACAGCTGGGCCTGGAACACGGATGGTTCTCTGGATTTCGTGCAGGATCCTGACGATTTTCCCGGAGGTAACCCCTGTGGGAAGTTGAAACTCACCGAAATACCCTGCGAGGTATATGCGGGGTTTATCTGGGTCAACATGGATCCCGATTGCGTTAGTCTGCGTGAGTTTCTGGGGCCGGTCTGGAGCGAGTGGTCGGCTTACGGGATTGAAAAATGGAAGCGCTATCTAGCAAGAACCGTGGTTTTACCGGTTAACTGGAAGGTGGTTATGGATAATTTTAACGAGTCCTATCACGTCAATACGGTACACCGCCCCAAGGGTGCCGACGTAGAGAAACTAAGAATTCATTCTGGCGTAGATACCAGCTATACCACCTCGCGTTTCGATATGGCCGACGAGGGCCACGGGAGAATGATAATGCTCGGCGGTTACGCAGGTCCCGCAATCGATAAGGGAGGCATCGTCGGTGAGCCCCTGGCGACTATCTTGCGAGAATGGGATCTCGACCCTGCGGATTTTACCGGGCGCGGCGAGGCAACGCGTGAGGCATTGCAGCAGGCGCGGCGTAAGCTAGGTCCCGGGCGTGGATATGACTATTTCGATGAACTGTGTGATAGCCAACTTACCGACGCTTACCATTACACGTTATTTCCCAACTTTGCTGTTTCATTGTGGGTCGATGGGTTTCATTTTCTCAGGACTCGACCTCATCCTACTGATCCCGAAAAATGCCTGTTCGATAACTGGTGGTATGCGCCGAACCCGTCGGGTAGTGCGGGACCTGTGCGCACTACCGCCGGACTGGTGAAGCGTGATGCGGAAGTAGCCCACGAGGTCTTCGACCTGGGTAAACAATCTATGGGGCTGACTATTGACCAGGACATTTCCATATTTCCAGCGCAACAAATGGGCATGCGCTCTCTGGGCTACAAAGGGTCCTATCTGAGCGGGCAAGAGAGCCGAGTATCCCGTCTGCATGCAATGGTGGATGACTGTATAGCGGGGCGGCAACCCTGGAAGCAAAAGAATTAGGCAAATAGGCAGGGCGTCAGCCTCAGTCTTTTACCGTGAGGCCTCTCAGGGTGAGTGGGCTGACTGTGATAGCGAGCTTTCTGCGATGGGTGCTGCCGTGTTGTATCGCTCTAATAGCCTTTGCGTAGGTCAACTTCGTTTAGCAGAGGTGTTCCCGTGGCGAAGCGCCGCAGATTCTCCACCGCGATAATTTGACCCCGTCTGAAGGTATCCACACTGGCTGCTGCCACATGCGGCGTGATAATCACGTTGGGCATGTCCCACAGCGGACTGGATTTAGGTAGTGGCTCCGGGTCAGTAACGTCCAGTCCTGCAGCCCCCAGCTGGCCGGATTCCAGTGCGTTTACCAGATCTGCGGTTACGGTAGTCTTACCGCGGCCCACACTGAGAAATATTGCACCGCGTTTCGTCATTTCAAAAAATTCGCGATTAAAAATTCCTGCGGTTTCAGTGGTTAGGGGCAGGGCGTTGACAATGACGTCGGCTTCTGCGGCCATGTCATACAGTTCATTCGATAAACCAACGCGCTCAACGAAATCAGGCCCTTCACGGGACGAACGCCGCGTTGCAATCACCCGCATACCCAGCCCATGTGCCCTTCGAGCGATCTCTGTGCCAATGCCGCCGAGGCCAACCACGAGCATTGTTTGATTCTTGAGCTCGCCAAACTTCATGCCGCCTTGCGGAATACGTTGGAAGCGGCGTTCGTTCTGGGCTTGCACATAGGCAGGCAAGTCACGTGTGAGCGCCAATAGCATGGCGATGGTATGTTCAGCTATCG
>CAJQQW010000109.1 GCA_905480565.1 uncultured Halioglobus sp.
CCGGAAAAGCGGCTGCCTTGATGGCGCAGGTAACTCTGTACCTGGAACTCGGGTGTTGTTTCCTCGCCCGGGACGAGACTGCCCGAGCGCAGGTCACGGCCAAACTTGTTGGCCATAGCGTCATCTGACAAGTAGGTGATATGACCGATCATCCGCGCCAGGGCGAGGCCCCTACTGGGAATCTTTGCATGATCCTGATAGCTGCCGGAGAAAAATTCGGGGTCAGACTCGATAGCCTGGCGGGCTACCTCATTAAATGCGAGGTTCTGAGCGCTCAATTTAAGCGCCGCAGCAATGACAATGCAGTGCTTGATACGATCCGGAAATTCAAGGGACCAGCGCATGGCTTGCATGCCGCCCAGACTACCTCCGATAACAGCTGCCCAGCAATCTATCTCCAGGCGCTGCGCCAGTCGGGCCTGGCTGTGCACCCAGTCGCGTGTGCGCATTGGGGGAAAGTCGGAGCCCCATGGTTTGCCTGTTTCCGGGTTGGTTGAGCTGGGTCCGGTGGAGCCGTGGCAGCCGCCAAGGTTATTGAGGCTGACTACGAAAAAGCGATTGGTGTCTATGGGTTTACCGGGGCCTATGCACTCATCCCACCAACCTGGCTTGCGATCCTGGGTACTGTGAAAGCCGGCCGCGTGGTGGTTTCCGCTCAGGGCATGGCAGACCAGCACCGCATTGCTGTGATCCTTATTAAGCGCGCCGTAGGTTTCATAAATGAGTTCATAGGCGGGGAGCTCGCGGCCACAGGTCAGTGCCAGGGGCTCATCAAAGCGTGCAATCTGCGGTGTGACGATACCGATAGACTGCTTCAGCTTGGCAGATTCCATACCGGCCACTTATAACCAGGGGACAAGGCCGGCAACACCGAGAGAGCCTGCCAAATGCCCTAGAGCAATCTGTATGATATTGATCAGGATAAAAACGAAAATGGGCGACAGATCCAATCCACCCATGGGGGGTAGCACTTTACGAAAAGGCGCCATCACCGGCTCAGTCAACTGGAACAGCAGCCGCAGTGCCGGGTTGTTGCCTCCCTGAGCGATCCAGCTCAGTATGATCATGGCTAATATAGCGAAGAAGTAGATTTTTACCAGGTAGGCCGCCAGGCCGATCAGGCTGGCCATCACCAGAGGCAAAACGGGCAGCAGTGCGCCCGTTTGCAGTGCAACCAGCAGGGCGATCATCAGCATTTGCAGGATCAACGCCAATAGCAGTGAAGCCAGGTCAATTCCGCCATAGCCAGGCAGGATGCGACGCAGCGGTATTACAAGCGGGTTGGTTAATTTCACCAGTGTCTGGCTGATTGGGTTGTAGAAATCAGCGCGAGTCAGTTGCAGCAAAAAACGCAGCAGCATGACCATCAGGTACAGGCCGAAAAACACGTAGACGAGGTAAACAAAGATATCAGTTAGTGCAGTCATTGTTGTCTAGCCCATTTCCCGCGCCATCTCCACGGCGCGCTCCGCGGCGGCCTGCATGGCTCTGGCGACTGTGTGTTGCAGTTTGTCTCGTTCGAAACTCTGGATGGCGCGTTCGGTCGTGCCACCGGGACTGGTCACTCGGCGACGCAACTCTGTAAGATCGACGTCGCTTTCGAGCGCCATGCGCGCGGCGCCAAGAGCAGTTTGCACTGCGAGGCGTGTAGCCACTTCCTCGTCGAGACCCTGGTCTTTGCCCGCGGTGATCATAGCTTCCATGAACAGGAAAAAATAAGCGGGGCCGCTGCCAGAGAGCGCCGTGATGGCGTCCAGTTCGTTCTCCGTATCCACCCAGCAGGTGAGCCCTACTGCCGCCAATATAGTTTGTGCGAACTCGCGTTGTTGTTTGGAGCATTGCGCATTGGCGAACAGGCCGCTGGCCCCGGAACGCAGCAGGGCGGGGGTGTTTGGCATGCATCTGACGATAGCGGCACCAGGGTTGAGCCTGGACTGTATTTGTTCGACCGTGATTCCTGCGGCGATGGAAATAACCAGTGGATTATTTTTTTTGACCGCATCGGCAATGCTTTCCGTAGCTTTTGCCATTATCTGGGGCTTGACCGCCATGATGATGACATCCGCATGCGCCACAGCCTCAGCGTTATCCTTGTGTACCTCTATCGGGCCGATATCGCGCAGGCGCGCCAGGCTATCCGGCATGGGGTCGGCAGCACTGATGCAGCTGGCCCTTTGGCCGCTCTCCAGCAGGCCGCCAATAATACTGGCAGCCATGTTGCCGCCGCCGACAAATGCGATGTGGTTCTGCTGTGAGCTACTGTTGTTCATAAGCGCAAGAGATTCGAAAAGATCGACCAGTATACACGCCGCGACGGCCCAAAATCATCTATTACGCGGCCCGAAAAGGGCGGTGCCCACCCTTACCAGCGTGGCCCCTTCGGCAATAGCGGCCTCCAGATCAGCGGACATACCCATTGAGAGGGTATCCAGACCGGGCGCCAGTGCCTGTAGCTCGGAAAGTGCGGCGCGCATCGCCGCAAAATCCTCACGCTGCTGCTTTTCGTCTGACCCGGCTGCGGGAATGGCCATCAGGCCTCTCAGCTTGAGGCCGGGCAGCGCAAGCACTGTCTTGGCCAGATCAGGAAGCGCTGCAAGCGTCACTCCAGACTTGCTGTCCTCTCCGGATACGTTGACCTGCAGGCAGACTTGTAACGGCGATTTATGAGGCGACCGTTGATCACTGAGGCGCCGTGCAACCTTTTCACGATCGACACTATGCACCCAGTCGAAGTGCTCCGCTATGGAGAGTGTTTTATTGGACTGGATGGGCCCGATGAAATGCCAGCACAAGGGCAGATCCCCTAGCTCGTCGATCTTTGAGAGGGCTTCCTGCAGGTAGTTTTCTCCGAAGTGAGAAAGCCCGCTTTCATAAGCCCATCGTATGTGTGAGGCGGGTCTCGTTTTGCTCACCGCAACCACAAGAATGTCACTATTGCTGAACTGGCTTTTTTCTGCGCTGCACCTTACTCTTGAGAATAGTTGCGCGACATTGTGGGAAAGCTGTTGTTTGTCCATGGGGCGAATCTTAGCTGATTCCCGGCTACGGTACACGACAATAACAAAGCACCGCGAGCGGGCAAAATACCTGGGTTACTTGGCCGTTGGGTTGCACTAGCCTGGCGCAAGATGGGGAGTGCTGAAGGAATGGATATAACGGAACTATTGGCCTTTACTGCAAAGCAGGGCGCTTCCGATTTGCACCTGTCCGGAGGACTCCCGCCAATGATTCGTGTGGATGGTGATATTCGTCGCATCAACCTGCCGCCCATGGAGCACAAGCAGGTTCATGAACTGATCTACGACATCATGAATGACAAGCAGCGCAAGGACTACGAAGAGTTCCTTGAAACTGACTTCTCCTTCGAGGTGCCGGGGCTTGCCCGTTTTCGAGTTAACGCATTTAATCAGAATCGTGGGGCTGCGGGCGTATTTCGTACCATTCCCAGCAAGGTTCTCACTATGGAAGACCTGGGTATGGGACAGGTTTTCCGCGACATATCGATGATGCCCCGGGGCCTGGTGCTAGTCACTGGCCCTACCGGATCCGGTAAGTCGACGACGCTGGCAGCGATGGTCGACTATATCAATGACAATAAATATGAACATATCCTGACCATCGAGGACCCTATCGAATTTGTACACCAGAGTAAAAAATGTCTGGTCAACCAACGTGAGGTTCACCGCGATACCCTGGGCTTTTCCGAAGCGCTGCGTTCGGCATTACGAGAAGATCCGGACATCATTCTGGTGGGTGAATTGCGTGACCTGGAAACTATTCGTCTGGCTCTGACGGCCGCCGAAACTGGCCACCTCGTGTTCGGTACGCTGCATACGACTTCTGCGGCCAAGACGATCGACCGTGTTATCGACGTGTTCCCCGCCTCAGAAAAAGATATGGTACGTTCCATGTTGTCTGAATCGCTGCAGGCCGTTGTTTCCCAGACGCTGCTAAAGCGCAGTACCGGTGGCCGTATCGCCGCGCATGAGATTATGCGCGGAACGTCTGCTATTCGTAACCTCATACGGGAAGACAAGGTAGCGCAGATGTACTCGGCTATACAGACCGGACAGGCCATGGGTATGCAGACTATGGACCAGTGCCTCGAGGACATGGTCGCCAAACGCTTGATTACACGCGAAGTGGCCCGAGAAAAAGCCAGAAACCCGGAAAACTTTTAGAGTCCGCAAAAGATGCAGGGTTACCGCAGAGGAAGGACGACATGAAGATTGAGGAATTACTCGAAAGGATCGTGAAAGAAGGTGCTTCGGATGGTTTTATTACAGCAGACGCGCCGCCGAGTATCAAAGTCGATGGCCAGATATTTCCTATTAGTGGTACTGCGCTGAGCGAGGAGGAAGCGCGTGAGGTAATTCTGTCCTCCATGCTGCCTGAGCAAGAGGAAGACTTTGTTCGGCATCGCGAGGCCAACTATGCCATAACTACTCAAAACTGTGGTCGTTTCAGGGCCAGCGCTTTTGTGCAGCGAGGGCAGAGTGGCTTGGTTGTGCGCCGTATACAGGACGAGATTCCGACAATTGATGGTTTAGGTCTGCCTCCAATCATCAAAGAGCTATCCATGACACAGCGCGGCCTGATCATTTTCGTAGGTGCGACGGGTACTGGTAAATCGACATCTCTGGCATCAATGGTGGGCCATCGTAACCATAATAGTCGGGGCCATATTATTACCATCGAGGATCCTATTGAATTCATTCATGAGCATGCGGGCTGCCTTATTACGCAACGCGAGGTGGGAATGGATACGGAGTCCTATCAGGTGGCTCTGAAGAATACGCTGCGCCAGGCACCGGATGTGATACTGATCGGTGAGGTGCGAACGGCTGAGACCATGCAGCAGGCATTGACCTTTGCTGAAACCGGCCACCTGTGCCTTTGTACCTTGCACGCAAACAATGCGAACCAAGCGCTCGACAGGATACAGAGCTTTTTCCCTGCGGATATGCATGACCAGGTCTGGATGGATCTATCTTTGAACCTCAAGGCAATGATTGCGCAACAGTTGCTACCACATAAGGACGGTAAAGGCCGTGTGCCTGTGATAGAAATTCTGTTGAATACCCCGCTGATCAGTGACTATATCCGCAAGGGAGAGGTGCATCTCATCAAGGACCTGATGGCCAAATCTACAGAGCACGGTATGCAAACCCTCGATCAGTCTCTGGTGAAAGCATACAAGGACAAGTTGATTACTAAAGAGGATGCATTGCACTACGCTGATTCGGCCAACGATGTAAGATTGAAAATCAAGATGCTGGACCGCGGAGATTTCGGTACCGGAGATACGCTCGATATTTCCTTCGAAGAGCAGGAAGACGAAGGCCGCTTTCTCGGTCGTTAGTCGATGGGCTTACGCGTCTCCCGTTGCGCGCTCTAGCCACGACTTGAGAATCAACTCGGCCGCTAAACTGTCTACCGGGTTGGCGCTGTAGTCGCCCCGATGTCCCTGTTCGCGACTGATCGACTTGGCCTCAGCACTACTGAGACGCTCATCAATCATGTCTACCGGCAGACCCAACCTGCCATGCAGGCGCCGCGCAAACTTGGTCGCTAGCTGGCTAAGCTCGCTATCGCTGCCATCCATATGCAGGGGCTCACCCACCACCAGACGCTCGGGCTGCCACTCCGACACAAGATTTGTTAGTGCCTCCCAGTCCGGCTGGCCATCGCGGGCTTTTAGCACGGCCAATGGTTGGGTTGTGCCGAGCCGGCAGTTGCCGACGGCGACACCGATATTACGCAAACCAAAATCAAAGCTGATGACGTTTCGGTGTGGATTATTCACTGGGGTGCGCGAGAGCGGAGAAACGATCAGGCGTGGCCGGCCTGGCCGGAAATCAGGTTCATGTCGACGCCCAACAGGGCCGCGGCGGCCTCCATGCGGTGGTCTACTGGCGTTGAAAAAATGATGTCGCTGTCACCCGGCAAGGTCAGCCAGCTGTTTTCCGCCAACTCCTGCTCCAGTTGGCCCGCGCCCCATCCCGCGTAGCCCAGTGCAATGAGGTGTTCCGATGGGCCCTCGTCGTTGGCAATTGCGCGCAGGATATCGCGTGACGTGGTCAGTGTGACTTCACTGGTGACGTTCAGGCTGGCCTCCCAGGCATCTTCGCAGTAACGGTGTAATACAAAGCCGTGATCCATCTGTACCGGGCCGCCCGCCATTACCGGCTCGGTAGAGTGGTCTCTAAGAGTTGTAATCTGTAAGTGCTCGAAAATTTCATCGACGGACAGATCAAGGGGTCGATTGATAACAATACCCATTGCGCCAGCTTCACCATGCTCGCAGATGTAGGTGATGCTTTGTGAAAAAATACCCTCAGACAGGCACGGCATTGCAAGCAGGAAGTGATCACGCAGGCAGTCGCCGCTTTTTGAGGTGCTGACCGAAAGTGCTCCAGCCATTGCTGTCGTCTCGAGAGTGAAAGGCATTAGGGAGAGCTTAGCTGATTTTCTTGAAAATGCCATGTACGGACGATCTCGAGTTTATCCGTGGTGGCTTTTAACTCTGGCGGAAATGGTGCAAAAGGCGATGCCATGCGGACGAGTTTGATCGCAGCTTCATCAAGCACTGCGTAGCCAGATGAAGACAATACACGGATTTCCTCAAGGCTGCCGTCTGCACGTATCACGACTAACATTCGAAGGTCGCCATAGATACCATAGCGGACGGAGG
>CAJQQW010000110.1 GCA_905480565.1 uncultured Halioglobus sp.
GTTAACGGGGTTGTTCCTATTTGTCTCAACATGGTCACCGGTGGGTGAGAGATCAAAAATATGAGGGCTGTCGGGTTGATTGGCAATCGCGTCTCGCAAGTCATCATACTGCCAGGCGCAGTTACTCAAGCCGGCGGCTGCGGCCTGCGGAATTGCCTCTAATATGCCATCGCGGTAGCCCCCGCAGGCAGGATCCTTCTCGCCGATAATGTACATGCTCGGTACCTCGACGAAGCCGTCCTCGATGAGGGCCTCAGGGTAGATGCCCAGGCCCTCGTAGTCATAACCGATTTTAGCCATGCCATCGTTTTCAAGGTCGGCCCCCTCATTAAACACATAACCCGGTGTGCCGACCAAGGCATTAAACACGTCGAATATTCTGGGGGGAGTGAATGCCCACGAGTCGGCCACGATCGCCGTCAGGTGCGCGCCTTCCTCGAAATAGGCTTGTGACATGGCAAACACGCCAAGCGAACCGGCGCTGGTGCCATGCGCGAAGGCATGGGTGGTCGGGTAGTTGGCGACGGTATAGTCCAGGGCAGCCATGGAGGCCTGCAGGCCGTTTACCTGCCTCTCTCCGCCATTCGGGTTCGGGTTGTTCGGGTAGGGCGCGCCTCTGCCGCTATAATTATCATGGTCACACATGGACACCAGCAGCACCCGGTATCCTTCCTGTATTCGCCGTGTGAGCGTGGAATCCATCACCTCGCCATTGCGCATCGTATTGTGCACAAGATGGTTATTAATCAGGTCATCAAAGGATTCCTCATTATTGAAGGTATTCTGGGTCTGGGTCTTAACCGCCTGGTAAACCTGATTTTCGTCAAACCAACCGTAGCCGCCGCCATGCAGATAGGCCCATAAAGGCGACTCGGCACCGGGGTTATTGGCGGGCTCCATAACGAAGAACGTGTAGTTCCCGGACAGGCCGCAGGTATAGGCCTCATTGCGATAGAAGTTGAGTTCCCACGAAGCATTACTATTCAAACTGACTGTTCTTGTTTCCACCAGTGTGATCTGGTCGGTGGTGCGATCCACCTGTGCGTAAAGTGGTGAGGCACCCAACACAACGCTGAATAAGAGTGAAAGCGTGGAAAATTTTTTCATGAGCCGATACATTCATTTCATCCTTTTTGCTGTTGCGGAGGCTCTATTGCTACTGCGGCGGTCCTGAGGAGCAATAAGCATAGCAAATTTGCCTCCTAAACCGTTTTACGAGCACCGTGATTGGCTGGTTTAGGATTAATGGTAGTCGGCACGGAAGATAAAGTATAATTTTTAATTATCATTTTTCGATAACTAAATATTATCAAGGTGCGGCGACTATGATCAGTTTAAAACAGCTCCTTCATCTCACCGCTGTTGCAGAGCAGGGCAATATGCACAAGGCGGCTGATGTCCTTGGTCTCACGCAGCCTGCACTGACTCGGAGTCTGAATACACTGGAGAATCTGCTGGATGTGAGATTATTTGACCGCCACAGTGGCGGTATGCAGGCAACCCCCTTCTGCCTGGAGATCATCGAGAGGTGCCAGCAGGTTCTAACCGATGTGGAAGATATTCAGCGCGCTGCTCGCCTCCACCAGAATATAGAAGCAGGGGAGCTAAACATCGGAGTCGGTGGAGGCGTCAGGGAGTTGGTTTTGCGCGCTTCTGTCCCGGAATTCGTCTCTCGACACCCCAATATTCGGATTAAGGTTAGCGAAGGTAAGCATGAAGATCTCATCGGTGAACTCAAGAAGCGCAATCTCGATTTTCTTCTCATTGGACTCAGCAGCTTCGAACAAAGTAGCGAAATTCGTAAAGAAACGATCACCACACTACCGTTATCGGTAATGGCTCGCAGCGGGCACCCACTGCAGTCGCAAAAAAAACTCAGTATCGATCAGCTCATTCGATTTCCATTGGTTTCACCTGCGCAGGTTGGCGCATCGCACACGCTAACGGCTGCAATAACACGAGCCGCCTCCGAACCAATACGGCCACGTGTGATATGTAGCGACTTTCCAACGCTTATCAGTGTGCTGATGTGCTCCGATGCTCTACTCTTTTCTGCGCCGTGTAATTGCGAGGATGAACTCCGGCAGGGTGCGCTCATAGAGCTCGATTTTTCGCATTCAGACCTGAAAACCGAACTTGGCATTATTGAAATGAGCAAGCGCTCGCGCTCGCCAGCGGCTCAGGAGTTTATCGATATCCTCGCTGAGGGTATTGCCAAGTAAATTCGCCCGAACTGCGATGATTGGGCGACTACTATTTACGATTACCACCGATTCACAGCCGGCAGGTACTGGCAAGAAAGTTCAAAAATATATCGCAGTGAGCCGCCAATATCCCCCGGGCCAGTGACGCTCACTTTTCTGATTTAAACGCTATCCTGACTCTATTGCGGCCCTCGGTTTTTGCAACATACAACGCGTCATCCGCACTTTTGAGGGTGTCCATCGCGGTTCGGCCGCTAGCGCTGAGTGCGAGTCCGAGGCTTGCTGTAACGGGAATAGTATCGTTCGAGGTGCCTGCTTCGATACACTGACACAGTGCGTCGCAGACGGCTTTGGCGTCGGCACTGGTAATACTTTCCAGTATGACTAAGAACTCCTCACCGCCCCATCGTGCAATAAAATCGTTAGGGCGCAATTTACTGCTTAAAAGATTTACAACTCGCCTTAAAACCCTGTCTCCTTCGTTATGGCCGTGAGTGTCGTTTACTTTTTTAAAATGATCTATGTCGAGCATGATAATGGCATATTTGCGTGGGCCAGCATCCAGTTTCTGAAACCGCGCTTCACAGGCTCGCCGATTAGCGAGTCCGGTCAATGGGTCTGTATTACTCTCTAGAGTCAGCTGCTGCTCTCGCTGTGCTGAAAGCTCGAGCGCGTATCTTTCATTGACCCAGCGCTTGAGTAACCAGGCGAACAACGCGTAAACACACAGGATAAGCGGCGCAATACGCCAGTCGTTTAAATACAGCGGTGCCAGGGCTTCCCTACTAGTGCCAAAAAAACTAATGGTGCCCATGGCCAAGCCTACAAGTATGCCAATGAATACTGCTTTGCCCGCAAACATGAGTGTCGTAATGACAATCAGTATGGGTGTGTAGAGCAATACGATAAGAATACCAATTATGGCTTCGCGTGGTGGTGCGACTAACCATGAATAGCTCCAGCGGGCAATGAGTGACGCTAGAATCAACAATGCAATAACTCCTCGATTATTCACGGAGAGGTATGGCCAAGTGAGGAGAACTGCGCCGAGAAATACCAGCCATCCGACGGCAAATTGTAAGGAGATGTTTGTTCCAAAACCAACTAAACCAGATATAACGACTACTGCGGCCAGGAAGCAGGCAGTGGCGATAATGGTCAGAAGCATACGAGATGCTGAATCTTGATCAATGGTTCGCGCACTCGAGGGCGACCCCAACCGCGAAGTGGTGGTCTTATTGTTGGGCGTATTCATGTCCAGTGGCCTCTTCCAGCTGCGTGTGTCTTGCAGTCTTATCATATTGTTATCAAAGCTTGATGCAGATGGAACCCATTAGGGAATTTTGACAATTAACTTGAGGTTATGGGCTGCTGCGCCACATTGCGCGTTTAGGTTGCCAGAGTTCGTTATCAGCCCCCGCTGCTGGCTTAAAGCCGTTGTATCAGTCATTCTCGCTCCCGACTTTTTGAGAGAAAATAAGTTAACGTGCTAGTACCCCTGGTTGCACACACTGTGGTGTCTAAATTGTTCAGTATGGGAAGTTATTTGTAAGAGCTCAGCACTATTGGAATCTCACGATAAGTGTTGTCAGCGAGTAGAAAAGTGCAGTTGCCTGCTATCAGCAGCCAGATTTCTTAAGCCTAGAGTAGTTAATGTTCCAATACCGCTGACGAGGTACACGATTGTATTTAGCGCGAATAGGCTGTAGCGTAAATAAACGGGGGACTTGAACTGGCACTTTTTAGCCATCGCGATAAAAGTTTTCTATTCCTTTTAATTATAACGATAACGCATAACACTCAAAGAAGATGACCCATGTGTAAATACCCTTCGCGGATCACTCTTCTTTGCGTCACAGCATTGACTTTGAGCGCGTGCAGTGGGAGTTCTGACAACCCCAGTTCTACTGCAGAATACACTGTGGGAGGTACTGTAACCGGTGCAAATAGCGCCATTCTCGTTATTAATGATACTGGGGGTAATCCCGATAGCGTTTCCACAGATGCGAGCTTTTCTTTTAGTGGCCAACCTCAAAGTGGCGCCTGCTATACAGCGGGATGTACCTATGCTGTGGAGATGGCGAATCAACCCAGTGGCCAAGTCTGTGCCATTGCAAACGCTGCGGGAACCATTGGAAGTAGCAATGTTACTGACATAGCGGTCACTTGCACAGGCTCCCCTGAATCTATTGCCTACAGCTTTACGGGGGGCGTCGATGGCGGACAACCGGTTTCCGGATTGTCGAAAGGATTTGATGGTAATTTTTATGGCGTAAGTGCAACAGGCGGCGATTATGGATTCGGCTCTTTTTATCAATTCAATCCTTCAACTGAACAAACAACCGGACTTTATTCTTTCGGTGGAACAGCGACGGACGGCCGAACGCCTCAATCGGGTCTCACCCAAGCCTGCGATGGAGATTGGTATGCGGCTACTTCAGCAGGCGGAGCAAACGGTTCCGGAACCTTCTAT
>CAJQQW010000111.1 GCA_905480565.1 uncultured Halioglobus sp.
GGGCGCGTGGATCGCTTTAACAAGCGGTTTGGTAATCGCGGAACAAAGCGCTAGGGATCGAATCGTGAGGGCGGGAACAGCTGTTCGACTTGGCGTTCCCATTTCTTGTTCGATCGCGAATGCATTGCTCGCTGTAGCTTGTGAGTGATCTACGTTTTCTATATTCTCGGGCTCCGTTAACAGTCAGCGATCCGATGAATAGAGCCTGTCCATGTCCAAAGACCTGAAACGAGAAGCGCTCGCCTATCACGCTGAACCCGTGCCAGGAAAGATACGAATCGAGTTAACGAAACCGGCCGAAACCCTGGCCGATCTCGCCCTGGCATACAGTCCTGGCGTCGCAGAGCCCTGCCTTGAAATTGCTCGAGACCCCGATTTGGCCTACCGCTACACCGGGAAAGGCAACATGGTTGCGGTGATCAGTAACGGCACTGCTGTGCTGGGACTGGGGAACCTGGGAGGGTTGGCGAGTAAGCCCGTTATGGAAGGTAAAGCGCTTCTGTTCAAGCGCTTTGCTGACATCAACTCGATCGATATAGAGGTGGAAACTGAAGACTCTGCCGAGTTTATCGACACAGTGGCTCGCATAGCCGGTACCTTTGGCGGCATCAACCTGGAGGACATCCGGGCGCCTGAGTGCTTTGAGATAGAGGCTGCACTGATAGAGCGTTGCGATATTCCAGTATTCCACGATGACCAGCATGGCACAGCGATTGTGACCGCTGCAGGTCTCCTTAATGCGCTGGATATACAGGGCAAGAGGCTGGAAGAAGCGATTATCACCTGCCTGGGTGCCGGCTCCGCTGCGATAGCTTGCATGCGCCTGCTGCTGAACCTTGGCGCCCGTCGTGAAAACATTTTCATGCTGGATCGCCGCGGCGTCATATATAGCGGGCGGGAAGGGGTAAATGCGTACAAGCAGGAGTTTGCCAATGAGACTGACAAGCGCAGCCTGAACGATGCGATTGCAGGAGCCGATGTGTTTATTGGCTTGTCAGGTGCGGATCTGCTGACACCGGCTATGCTGGAGTCAATGGCGGAGCGACCGGTGGTGTTCGCCTGCTCCAACCCGAATCCCGAAATTAAGCCGGAGCTGGCACTGCAGACCCGCGACGATCTGGTAATCGCTACAGGCCGCTCGGATTATCCCAACCAGGTCAATAACGTGCTGGGTTTTCCCTTTATTTTCCGTGGGGCGCTCGATGTTCATGCGTCGGTGATTAACGATGAGATGAAAGTGGCTGCGGTTCATGCGCTCAGTGCACTGGCCCGGGAACCGGTGCCGCCGGAGGTGCTGGCGGCGTCAGGGGTGAAGGCTCTAAGCTTCGGAACCGATTACATCATCCCCAAGCCTGTCGATCGGCGCTTACTGACTCATATTGCGCCAGCTGTGGCGCGTGCAGCGGTCGATAGTGGTGTCGCCCGCCTGCCCTATCCTCATAACTACCTGCAGTCCTAAAACATATTGTTGAAGTCCTTATAGATGTCGGGCCCACCTGCCGGCTCATTGTTTCTCGGCGCATAGTGCTGGGGCACGTTTTCCTCCAGGAAATATTCGAAGATCGCGTCTTTCGTGCCCGAGCCCGCCAGCTGCCCACTTTCCGGGTCGATCCTCACAGAAACGATGCCGGGGGGAACCGGGCGCTGGAGGTCCGGGCTGTCTGCCAGCGCCTCACGCATGTAATCAATCCATATGGGTAGTGCGGCTGTTCCCCCGAATTCGCGTCGCCCCAGTGGAGTGTAGTTATCAAACCCCACCCAGGTTGTGGTGACCACATCTTGGCTATATCCCGAAAACCATCCATCCATGGGCCCATTGGTAGTGCCTGTTTTGCCCGCGATATCACCGCGCTCCAATACCCGTGCGCGGCGCCCTGTGCCGCGAGTGATGACATCCTTTAGTATGTCATTGACAATGAAATTGACACGCTCATCCATTACGCGTGGCGCAGGGGGTGCGCCTCTCGCGGGGTCTTCAGCCGTTGCGAGGATATCTTCCATGGTGAGCTCAGCTGCGATGTCTGCGGTGTCGGCCGGCTTATCGCAATCGCGACAAACGCTAAGAGGTTTGGCGTTGTAGACAGTTTCGCCGTCGATATCTTCAACTCGCTGTATAAGGAACGGCTCCACCCTGTAGCCACTATTAGCCAGTATCGCGTAACCACGGGCAAGCTCCAGCGGGGTGATTGACTGGGTGCCCAGCGCGAGGGACAGTTGCGGTGTGTAGTCGCTGGTATCGAAGCCCAGTTGCTGGGCATACTCAATCAGTGTTTTGACACCTAGCCGCTGCAGCAGGCGGATGGATACCAGGTTGCGTGACTTGGTGAGTGCCCAGCGCAGGCGGGTAGGGCCATAGAATTTGCCCTCGTCATTTTCTGGTCGCCAGAGATTTTCTGCCCCCTGGCCTTCCATCACGATGGGCGCATCATTGATCACGGTTGCCGCAGTGTAGCCGGCGTCAATAGCGGCACCGTAGAGAAAGGGTTTGAAGTTGGATCCGGGCTGTCGTCGAGCCTGCGTAGCGCGGTTGAACTTACTTTGCTCAAAGCCCATGCCTCCGACAATACTGACGATGGCGCCATTGTCGGCGTTCAGTGATACCAGCGCGGCCTGCGCAGCGGGAACCTGTGCGAGAAACCAACCTTCTTCCTCTCCTCGCGTGACGCGAATCAGGTCACCCACAGCGAAGACCTGCCCGGGTGTCGTGGGCGCAGCGCCCCGGGCGTTCTCCGAGAGATAGGGCTTTGCCTGCCGAATGCCATTTTCAAAGGGCAGTTCCGGTGTATCGCCTTCCCTGAGTAGCAGGCTAACGCCGTCGTCCCCAACGGCGGTGACGATAGCGGGCACCAGGTGGGCAATGGGCGGCGTTTTTTCCAAGGTTTCCCGCCACAGACTTATGGTGTCTGAAGCGCTGTCCCCGGGCGGAAATTGCCCTTCTGGCCCGCGGTAGCCATGCCGTTTATCGTAACTGATCAGACCGTCAATGACAGACTGGCTGGCGACCCGCTGCAGCGCGCTGCTAATGGTGGTATAGACATGGTAGCCATTGGTATAAGCGGCCATACCGTAGCGCTGGATCATCTCCTGTCGGGCCATCTCAGCGGCATAGTGCGCGGCGAAGCCAAGCTTGGCTCCGTGCAACCGCGCATTAACCGGTTCGCTCAGTGCCTCCTCGTACTGTTCTGGGGAGATGTAGCCCAGTTCGTACATTCGTCCCAGAATCCAGTCGCGGCGCTGTCGGCCGGCATCGGGGTTGCTCACCGGGTTAATGCGTGAAGGCGCTTTGGGCACTCCTGCCAACATGGCGTGCTGCGCCAGGCTCAACTCACCGATGCTCTTGCCGTAGTACACCTGGGATGCGGCTTCAAAACCATAGGCCCGGTGGCCAAGGAATATGCGGTTGAAGTAGAGGGCCAGAATTTCCTGTTTGTCCAGGTTGCGCTCGATCTCGATAGCCAAAAGGATTTCGTTGAACTTGCGGATAAACGTTCGCTCCCGGCTAAGGAAAAAATTTCGTGCCACCTGCATGGTCAGCGTACTGCCCCCGGAGCCTTTTTCTCCAGTGAGTAGCAGTTCAGAGACCGCCCGAGCGAGGCCCATAACATCGATGCCGCGGTGCTGAAAAAAATTGTCGTCCTCTGCCGCGAGCAGGGACTGAATGAACTGGTCAGGAATCTCGGCATAGGGCAGCGGCCTGCGCTTCTGCTCGCCAAATTGCCCGATCAGCTCGCCCTCGCGGGTATAGACCAGCATGGGTGTTTGCAGCTTTACCTCTCGCAGGGTTTCTACGTCTGGCAGGCCCGGTGCAAGATACAAGTAGACGCCAGCGATTAACCACACCGAGGAGAGGAGACCGTAGAGGAACAGTCTCAGAATCAGACGAAGGAAGCCCATTTATCCCTTTTCAAAACAGTTGCTTATTCGCAGGCGTCACAAAAATGCCCGGGTTAATTGGTAATTATAAGCTTTTTTTTAAGTTTGATATATTTGGTCCGTGGTATATCTTTCATTAATGTAACTAAGTATAAAAATAACCTAAGTTCGTGAAACTGATAGGGAAAAATCTTGTTGGGGCTATTTGGAAAGGGCAAGTCGGCTCAGGTCTTGGGGCTAGACATCAGTTCAACGACAGTCAAGTTACTGGAGTTGAGCCAGACCGGTGGTACTTACCGCGTAGAGAGCTACGCGGTGAGCTCGTTGCCCCAAGACGCTGTGATCGAAAAAAGCGTAAATGACATTGACGGTGTGACCAATGCTATCCGCACCGTACTGGCGCAATCGCAAACCAAAGTAAAAACCGTGGCGGCCGCGGTAGCCGGTTCCTCTGTTATCACCAAGCTTATTGACATGCCCGAGGGCCTGAACGACGGCGATATGGAGCTCCAGCTAACTCTGGAAGCCGACCAGTACATCCCCTACCCGCTGGAAGAAGTGGCGATTGATTTTGAAGTCCAGGGCCCCTCGCCGGAAAACGAAAACCAGGTAGAAGTCCTCCTTGCGGCCTGCCGCCGGGAGACGATTGAGGCGCGGGTGGCGGCGATTGAGGGCTCTGACCTGGAGCCAAAAATTATGGATGTAGAAGCCTATGCGATGGAGCGTGCTTACACTCAGCTGCAATCGCAACTTGGCCTGGATAATGAAAGCACAGTAGCCATAGTGGATATTGGCGCCACAATGACGACCTTGAGCGTACTGCACAACGGACAAACCATATATACGCGCGAGCAGTTGTTTGGCGGCAAACAGCTCACCGATGAGATTATGCGGCGCTACGGCCTACCGCTCGAAGAAGCGGGTCTCGCCAAGAAGCAGGGCGGATTGCCTGACGACTACGAGCCAGAGGTGCTTGAACCGTTCAAGGATGCTGTAGTGCAGCAAGTTCAGCGGTCATTACAGTTCTTTTTTTCCTCCAGTCAGTATAACGACGTTGACCACATCATACTTGCCGGTGGGGTCGCCTCGATGGACGGACTGGAGGGATTAGTCCAGGAGCGGCTTGGAACATTGACGTCCCTTGCCAATCCCTTTGCTCAGATGTCGATTTCATCTCGGGTCAATACCGTCGCCCTCAATGGCGATGCGCCGGCAATGATGATCGCCTGCGGATTGGCCATGCGGAGTTTTGACTGATGGCACAGATCAACCTATTGCCATGGCGCGAAGAGCGGCGCCAGCAGCTGAAGAAAGATTTTTTCGTTTCGGTTGCCCTAGTGGTGACACTCGCTGGTGTTCTGGTTTTGCTGGCTGACCGTATTGTCGCCAACCAGATTGACTCTCAGGAGTCGCGCAACGCGTATATTAGTAAAAATATCAAGACACTCGACAAGGCCGTGCGTGAAATTCGCGATTTACAGAAGCGCCGCAACCAGTTGTTGGACCGTATGCGCGTCATTCAAGAGCTACAGGGTAACAGGCCCATTATTGTCCGAGTGCTTGATCAGCTGGTTCGAACGGTTCCCGACGGAGTGTTCTATAAGAAACTTGACACTCGGGGTAAGAAGATCGCGATTGGTGGAGTGGCCGAGTCCAATAATAGAGTGTCTAGCCTGATGCGTCGGTTGAGTGCCTCGGATTGGCTGGCCAAGCCGAACCTGGACAAGGTGAGTGCCGCGCCCGCGTTTGGCGATCAGGCGAATAATTTCAATCTGTCGGTACAGGTCGAAGCCCCGAAAATTGATGAAGAAGAGTCGGGAGAGTGATGTTCCATGGCATTTGAAGATAGGCTGCAGGCAATACGTGAATTCGATATTTCCAGCCTGGAGTTCGACAATATCGGAGCTTGGCCGACACCTGC
>CAJQQW010000112.1 GCA_905480565.1 uncultured Halioglobus sp.
AAATAAACCCACTGGCATTCTTCTGGCTCTCGAATAAAGCGAACACCAGAGGCACCAACTGAATCGAGCTGAACAGCATCAGCAGTATGCCAAGAATTCTGAACGTTACGGAGAAATGCATCCTAGGAAAAAAACCCGAGCCCAACAGCAAACAGCTTTTCTACGGCCTTTACTTGCTTGCGGTCAAGGAGGAACAGTATCACGTGATCATTTTCCTCCACCACGATATGGCGATGTGCAATCAACACGTCTTTTTTACGCACTACAGCACCAATTGTGACGCCCTCGGGCAGTTTGATGTCGTCCAGGCGTCGGCCCACGACCTGGGAGGAGCCCGCATCTCCCTTAGCGGTCACTTCTATGGCCTCCGCGGCTCCCCTGCGCAGTGAGTGCACGTTGCTGATATCGCCTTTTCTTACATGGGTTAGCAGGCTTCCGATCGTAATCTGTTGTGGTGAGATAGCGATGTCGATTTCATCGCCCACTAGCTCAGCATAAGCAGCGTTGGCAATGAGAGTGATGACTTTTTTGGCGCCCAGCCGCTTCGCTAACATGGACATCATGATGTTGGCTTCGTCGCTGTTGGTCAGCGCGCAGAACACATCGGTGGCCTCTATATTCTCCGAGGCAAGTAATTGCGGCTCGGAACCGCTGCCATGCAGCACGATGCAGTGCTTGAGCCGCTCAGACAGGCTGCGGCACTGGCTGTAGGACTTCTCGATGAGCTTCACCTGATAATCGTTCTCAAGGGATTGTGCCAGCGTCGCCCCGATGTTGCCGCCTCCGGCGATCATGACCCGTTTGTAGGGTTTGTCGACCCTGCGCAGCTCCGACATGACCGCACGGATATTGTCACGGGCAGCGATGAAGAAAACCTCATCGTCTACTTCTACAACGGTATCACCCTCTGGGATGATGGCGCGGTCCTGTCGATAGATGGCCGCAACACGGGTATCCACGTTGGGCATATGCCGTCGTATCTCCTGCAGCTCGTGCCCGACGATAGGGCCTCCGTGGTAAGCGCGCACGGCAACCAATTGCACCCGCCCTTCGGCGAAATCCATCACCTGGAGGGCGCCCGGTGTCGAAATAAGGCGCGCTATGCTGCGTGTGACGAGTTGCTCGGGGCCGATGATGACATCGACGGGTACGTGATCTTTGTTAAACAGTTGTTTCTGGTGAGCCAGGTAGTAGGGCGAGCGAACCCGGGAAATCTTGGTTGGTGTTTTGAACAGGGTATAGGCCACCTGGCAGGCCATCATGTTGATCTCGTCGCTATTGGTGACGGCAACGAGCATGTCTGCGTCTTCTGCGCCCGCGTCGCGCAGGGTGTCCGGATGAGACGCGCCACCTGTCACAGTGCCGATATCCAGCCGCTCCTGTAATGCGCGGAGTTTGTCGGTGTCGGTATCGACAACGGTAATGTCGTTTTGCTCGTTGGCGAGGTGCTCGGCGAGGGTGCCGCCGACCTGGCCAGCGCCGAGAATAATGATCTTCATGGCCCGGTGAGCCTTGCAGTGATTACGGGTCCCGGAGAGTGCGCGACTGGGTCAGAGGCCCTCTCGGATATGCAATTACATTAAAGAAGTCGCTCCGTGAATGTAAGTGCCGGTGTGGCGAAATTGTGCACAACTATGAGGCTGTTTTTTGCAGCAACGCGTAGAACAGGCCATCGCTGCCGCCGCTGCTGGGCAGCAGTTGTGTGCCGTAGCTCGACGCCTCGCCCCAGGGGGTATCAAGGGCCTGATGCACCGCATCCGGTTGTTGGTCGAGGAAGCGGCTGATTACAGCACTGTTTTCTTCTTTGAAGATGGAACAGGTTGCATATAACAGCGTGCCGCGCGGTTTCAGTAGTGGCCAGACACCGAGTAGCAGGCGGGTTTGCAGCTCGCTAAACGTGGCGATATCGGTAATCTTGCGCAACTGTTTTATATCCGGATGCCGCCGGATTACGCCACTGGCCGAGCAGGGGGCATCCACCAATATTCGATCGAAGCTGCCCGCGGATAACTGCTCCGGTGGTGAGGTCCCGTCGGCGCAAACGAGTGATGCGACAAGCCCCAGTCGCGCCAGATTTTCCGAGACCATGTCCAGCCTTTTCCTCTCTACATCCATCGCAACCAGTTCCGCGAGCCCCTCCTGCAGTTCCAGTATGTGACAGGTTTTCCCTCCTGGTGCTGCACAGACATCCAGTACGCGCTCTCCTGGTTCGGGCGAAAGCAGGATGGCGGCCAGTTGTGCCGCTTCGTCCTGTACGCTCACCATGCCGTCCTGAAACCCTGGTAACTGGCTTACATCCATAGCGTGCGACAGATAGATAGCCTGGGGGCTGAGTAGGCCCTCACTGCTGCCTATGCCCTGTTTGGCGAGTGTTTTAAGGTACTGCTCCCGGCTGACTCGGGCGGTGTTTATGCGGAGCGTCATGGGAGGGTGTTCGTTGTTGGCAAGCAGTATATCGCCGGCGGCGGCTGGCCACTGCGCCTTGATCTTGTCATAAAGCCAACGGGGGTGGCCGCTGCTCGCTGCATCATCCAGGGCTTGTAGCAGTGGCTCACGCTCCCGCAGGAACCGTCGCAGTACCGCATTGGACAGATTTTTGGCCCAGTGCTTTTTGAGCGCCCGGGTGGCCTCTACGGTAGCCGCGACGGCGGCGTGGTCGGGCACACGTGTAAAGTCCAGTTGATACAAGCCACAGAGTAACAGGGCCTGGATATCGCGATCTTTTTCTTTCAGCGGCTTGTCTATCATCTGTGCGAGGATCGCTGTGAGACGGGGTTCGTTGCGCAGCGTCCCGTAGCAGAGCTGGCGCAACAGTCCCAGATCTCGCGTTTTGACCCTGTTTTCCTGTCGCGCGAGGGCGCGATCCAGGGATTGCCCGCTGAACACGTCTGCGATGGCAAGCGCTGCCGCGGCGCGGGTATCGATGCTCATTCCTGTGCCGCCGTGGCTATGGGCGCAAAGCGCTTGCCCACAGAAAAGCGATCGTGGTGGGCGCGCAGCAGCTCTGCCGCGGGCAATTGTCTGCCGCCCTCCAGTTGCACTGTTTGCAAGACCAGGTCGCCTTTTGCGCAGCGCACGGTGATGCCTTCCTGGTCAGCCTTAACAATTGTTCCGGGAGCGATATCGCATAGCTCCGGGGCCGTGGGCCTCGCTCCCCAGATTCGGATGCGCTTGCCATCGAGTACGGCGTAACAGACCGGGGCAGGGTTGAAGGCGCGAATCTGCCGGTCCAGGGTGGCGGCGTCGCGGCACCAGTTGATCGCGGCTTCGTGTTTATGCAATTTGTGTGCGTAGTTTGCCTGCGTATCGTCCTGAGGCTGTGCAGATGCGCGACAGGATTCGAGGTTATCCAGTACGCTCAGAAGCAGCTCGGGACCGATTAGTGCGAGTTGATCGTGCAGATCGATTGCGCTGGCGCGTGGCTCAACTTGGCAGGCTGCTGTGGCAAGCATGTCGCCGGTATCAAGTCCTGCGTCCATCTGCATAATAGTGATTCCGCTGGTGCCGTCACCCGCCTCGATCGCGCGCTGGATGGGTGCGGCTCCCCGCCAGCGGGGCAGGAGTGACGCATGGACATTGAGGCAACCAAACCGTGGGATAGCCAGTACCTCGAGAGGCAGGATTAACCCGTAGGCCACCACCACGAGCACATCTGCGCTCTGTGCCGCCAGCTCGGCCTGTACCTCTTTATCTTTAAGCGTATCGGGCTGATAGACCGGGATACCCGCGTCTTCGGCGACCTGTTTGACGGGACTTGTCTGGAGCTTGCGGCCCCGGCCCGCGCGCCGGTCCGGCTGAGTGTAGATTGAAAGTAGTTGGTGCTCACTATCGACAAGAGCCTTAGCATGAATGGCCGCAAAGCGCGGTGTGCCGGCAAAAATGACCCTGAGGCTGGCGTCTGTCATGTCGTCAGTCGCGGCACCGCTGGTCTTTTTCCAGCTTTTTGCGTATCCGTTGGCGCTTCAGGGGAGACAGGTAATCGACAAAAAGTTTGCCGTTGAGGTGATCTATCTCGTGCTGCAGGCAGATGGCCTCCAGTCCCGACAGCGTCTGGTTGAATTCGTCACCATTGCGATCCAGGGCCTTAACCTCTACTTCCTGGGGTCGGGTTACGGACTCAAAAAAACCTGGCACAGACAGACAGCCTTCATCATAGTCCTCCAGCGTTTCACTGCGCGCGGTGATGTCCGGGTTAATGAATACCAGGGGGCGATCTTTTTCTTCGGAGACGTCCATGACCAGAATGCGCTTGTGCACGTTGACCTGGGTTGCGGCGAGGCCGATGCCCGGTGCGTTGTACATGGTTTCAAACATGTCTTCGATGAGCTTCCGTGTTACCTCGGTGACCGTATCTACAGGCTCCGCACGGGTGCGTAATCGAGGGTCAGGGAACTCCAGTATTTCCAGTAATGCCATGATATCCAGTGCCTGCGCAGCGGCGAGTGTTGGCCAGAATTGGCTGCGTGATTTGGTAACATTTGGCTTGCCAGCGTCATGTTGCAACAGCAAACTGTGAGCATTATACAGCGTGTGATTACGGGGTGCCTAGGGTTGGGACTCCACTGCGCCTCGGCCGAAGGGCAAGGGTGTGGTGGCGCTTTCGCCGTCAGAGCAGGTCGCACGATGACAAGCAGTCGGCCGGAGGCACACGAATTCAGCAGCGGTGGTGTGGGCGGGCGTGAGCCAGGCGCTGGATGCTCGCCTGGATAAAAAGGGTGCAATAATGAAAATAAAATCAATTTCTCTTAGTCTCCTTCTGGCGTCACTGCTGTTTGCGGGATGGGTTCAGGCGGCCGTGCAACTCAATGAGGATGTACCGGAAACGTACATCGTTAAGAAGGGCGATACACTTTGGGGGATTTCGGGGATGTACCTGCAGGAGCCCTGGCGCTGGCCAGAGCTCTGGGATGTTAATCCGCAGATCGATAACCCCCACCTGATATTCCCCGGCGACGAACTCTACCTTGTCTGGATTGACGGCCAACCGCGGCTTCGACTGCGGCGAGGCAGGGAAAAGGTATTAAGTCCGAACATGCGGGTCAGCGACCTCGACCTGGCGATTCCCTCTATTCCACTGGACCAGATAGGCCCCTGGCTGCAGAACAACCGTGTCATGGAAGCCGGAGAGCTGAACCAGTCCGCGTACATTGTTGCTCAGGACCAGCGCGCCCTGATTGGCGGCCCCGGAGACACCATATACGGCCGCGGCCCGTTTCCCGATGGTGAGCGGACCTACGGCATTTATCGCATTGGCCAGCGTTTTGTAGATCCTAATACCGGGGAGCATCTGGGATATGAGGTCATGGATATCGGGACGGGAAGACTCACGAGTAGCAACCGAGATGAGGTGACCCAACTGGAAATTACCCGTGTTTCGGAGGAAGTCAGAATTGGCGATCGACTCTTGCCCCAGGAAGAACGTGTGCTGGACTCAACCTTCCACCCCCAGGCGCCGCAGGAGGAAATTGTCGGCGGCGCGATCATAGCCGTTGTTGGCGGCCTGACGCAGGTGGGTGACATGAGTATCGTGGTCCTTAACCAGGGCAAGCGGGATGGCCTTCAGATTGGCAACGTGGTTGCGGTATACCAGACGGGCCGCACCGTATTCGATAAAGTGTCCGAGTCGAATGTGCGTCTGCCAAATACCCGCGCAGGCCTGGCCATGGTGTTCGAATCTTATGAAAAGGTCAGCTACGCAATCATCCTGAGAGCAACCCGCCCGCTCGAAATATTCGATTTGATCAAGAATCCCTGAACAGGGCCGGCAGCGCTGGCTGCCGCGACACCGCCGCCGCACATAACGTCAAGGACGATGTATGAATGTTGGCAAAGCACACCTCGACTCCCGCGCGGGCGGTGCCTCGATCGTCGCAATCGATGACGAGCACTATCCGCCGCTTCTGCGCGAAATCCACGATCCCCCGGCGCTATTGTACGTGCTGGGTGACCCCGCCCTGCTACTCACTCCGCAGATGGCAGTAGTGGGTAGCCGCTGTGCAACGTCTGCGGGCCTTCGGTTGGCGCGCGACCTGAGTGGCCAGCTATCAGCAGCCGGTTTGCTGGTTGGCTCCGGGCTGGCTCTGGGGATTGACACCGCGGCGCACGAGGGTGCGTTGCAGTCGGGCGGCCGGACGGTCGCCGTTATGGCCACCGGCATCGATCAGGTTTATCCGCATCGAAACCGTGCACTCGCCCGCCGTATCGGGACGGCGGGGTGTCTCGTATCCGAGTTTCCGCCGGGCACGCCGCCGCGTCGTCATCATTTCCCGAAGCGCAACCGGATCATCAGTGGGATGGCCGTGGGTGTCGTGGTGGTCGAGGCGGCCCTGCCAAGCGGCTCCCTCATTACTGCGGGCGCTGCGCTTGAGCAGGGGCGAGAAGTCTTTGCCCTGCCGTGGTCGCCCCTGCATGAAGGCGGGCTCGGGTGCCTGCAGTTACTGCGCGATGGCGCTAAAATGGTGCGCGCGGTGGATGATATTCTCGAAGAGTTTGGCGTTTGCGGTGTTCCGCGAGGTGTGAGTTTTCAAACTCGTCGCGAGGAGGGGCGCCAGGCATCCTGGCTGCTGCCGCTTCTTGGCTACGAAGCGATTACGCTGGATGAACTGGTGGCGGGTACCGCGCGCCCGGCGGCGCAATTGCTGGCAGAATTGTCCAATCTGGAGGTGGCGGGCCGGGTACAACGTCTTTCCTCTGGTTATATCCGATGTTGAGCTTGCCAATTCCGCTACAATTAGTAAGAATCCGCGGTCTTTCAGGCTGCTGTAGCCACTGTTCTGACTTAATAGGAGAAAATGCATGAGTGAGCCGTTTGTCGCAATTGTGATGGGTTCCGATTCCGACCTGCCGGTAATGGAGGCCAGCTTTGATGTGTTGCGCAAATTTGGTGTGCGCTTCGAAGTAAGAATCACCTCTGCCCACCGCACACCGGAAGAAACCAAAGCGTTTATCAAAGAGGCCGAGCAGCGCGGCTGCGCCGTTTTTATTGCGGCGGCCGGCATGGCGGCACACCTTGCAGGCGCTGTTTCTGCTACCACCGTAAAGCCGGTGATTGGTGTTCCGATGAATGCATCACTGGACGGTCTGGATGCGCTGTTATCCACAGTACAAATGCCCGCGGGCATACCCGTAGCAACGGTCGCGATTGGTAAGGCGGGCGCAAAAAATGCTGCCTATCTCGCAACTCAAATCCTGTCTGTGGCCAACCCCCAACTGGCGCAGCAGTTGCGTGACGAGCGAGAGGCAAATGCCCGGGATATTGCCGATAAAAACGCAGCACTGCAGGAAAAACTGAAGGGCTAAGGTTGTCTTTTTCACCTAGCTTTCTCGCCCTGAAGCAGGCCACAGATGCGCTGTGCAAGGAAGAGGTTATTGCCTGTCCCACAGAAGCCGTGTGGGGCTTGAGTTGTGACCCCGACAGTCGAGCCGCCGTCGCGCGCCTCCTGCAAATCAAGCAGCGCTCAGAGTCCAAGGGGCTCATTTTGGTGGCGGCGCACATCGAGCAATTGGGTATCTTGCTGTCGGGTCTGGATCCTGAACAGCTCGATGCCCTGCGGGCCACCTGGCCCGGTCCTGCTACCTGGCTATTGCCCCACCGTGACCGCGTTCCCCCTTGGGTCTGTGGTGCGCACGACACGGTTGCGGTGCGGGTCAGCGACCATCCGGTCGTCTCATCGCTTTGCACAGCCTGGGGCGGACCGCTGGTTTCCACGTCGGCCAATCCGGGTGGCGCACTCCCTGCCCGTGAGGCGTTTCAGGTGCGGCGTTATTTCGGAGGCAGTGTGTCCTGTTTTTTGCCTGGCCGGGTCGGTTCATCGGCGCGGCCCACTGCGATCCGGCACCTCGTAAGCGGGGACATTGTTCGCTCCTGATCTGCACGATTCCCAGGGAGCGGTTTCCCTGTGGCTTCAGGGGCGTATAATGCGCGTCGAATAATTTCCTCAAGGAAATCGAACATGCAGATTGAACAGGTAAAGGCCTATCTGCTGGGTTTACAAGACAATATTTGCGCTGCCCTGTCAGAGGAAGATGGTGCGGCGAGCTTCTCGACTGAAGAGTGGCAGCGTCCTGAGGGTGGTGGCGGCCGGAGCCGGGTGCTCTCCGGTGGCGCTGTGCTGGAAAAAGCGGGGGTTAATTTCTCCCATGTGACCGGCCAAAACCTGCCTCCCTCCGCCTCTGCGGCGCGGCCGGAATTGGCGGGGCGCAGTTTTGAAGCGCTGGGGGTTTCTCTCGTTATTCACCCCGAGAATCCCTATGTTCCTACCTCCCATGCCAACGTTCGATTTTTTGTCGCGAACCAGCCCGGCGAAAAACCGATATGGTGGTTTGGAGGCGGCTATGACCTCACGCCCTATTATGCCAACAAGGGCGATTGCATCGCCTGGCACAAGGTGGCGGCCGAGGCCTGTGCGCCATTTGGAGAAGACACTTACAGTCGATTCAAAACCTGGTGCGACAGGTATTTTTACCTGAAACACAGGGATGAGGCTCGGGGAATTGGCGGTTTGTTTTTTGACGACTTGAACGAGTGGGATTTCGATACCTGTTTTGCCTTCACGCGCTCCGTGGGCGATTCTTATCTTCGCGCCTACCGCCCTATCTTGCAGCGCAATAAGAACAAGCCCTTCGGTGAGCGGGAACGCCAGTTCCAGCTGTATCGCCGGGGCCGCTATGTCGAATTTAACCTGGTGTTTGATCGCGGCACACTGTTTGGCTTGCAGTCTGGCGGTCGCACCGAGGCGATCCTCATGTCGATGCCTCCACTGGTGCGCTGGGAGTATGATTACCAACCCGTGCCCGGCTCTCCTGAAGCGGAACTGACCGAGTATTACCTGCAGCAAACAGACTGGCTTGCAGAGGCCTGAAGGCATGATTGAAAAACCGAGATACGCTGTTTTCGGCAACCCGATCAAGCAGAGCAAATCGCCGGAAATCCATGCACTATTTGCGGAGCAGTGCGATCGCGACCTGCTTTATCGTGCGGTGCGGGTGGATCGGGGTGCTTTTCCCGCCGCCGTTGCGCAGTTTTTTGATGGGGGAGGCGCCGGCCTCAATGTCACCGTACCATTCAAGCAAGAGGCGTTCGATCTCGCCGATCATCTGAGTGAGAGAGCTGCCAAGGCAGGCGCCGCCAACACGCTGACGCGGCGTGAAGATGGCACTATCGCCGGCGACTATACCGATGGCATCGGCCTGGTGCGAGACCTCGTCGCCAATCTCGGGTGGATGATACAGGGCCAGCGGGTGCTCTTACTGGGGGCCGGTGGTGCCGCCCGCGGTGTCCTTGGTCCCCTGTTGCGAGAGAGGCCGCAGGAGCTGCTGGTGGTAAACAGAACGGCGGAACGCGCCGAGCAACTGGTGAGGGAGTTTCGGGATCTGGAGCAGGTCGCCGGGGGTGCCTACACGCTGGCCAATGACCGTCAGTTTGACCTGGTGATTAACGCGACTAGCGCCGGGCTGGATGGCACGGTGCCAGACCTCCCCGGTGAGCTATTGACCGAGCGCGGTTGCTGTTATGACATGGTGTACGGTGCCGAGCCGACACCCTTTATGCGTTGGGCGGCCCACCACGCGGCCTGGGCGGTGTCTGACGGATTGGGCATGTTGGTAGAGCAGGCTGCGGAATCTTTCTATATCTGGCACGGTGCGCGCCCCGATACTGGTCCGGTTGTGCAGCAGTTGCGCGGGGCGATGAGCGCCGTCTGAGGGCAGACTGCCGTATGCCTCAGGCAGGCCCCGGCAGGGCTTCCAGCTCCTGTAAGTACTGGTCCTTCAAAGACATATAGTTATTGGCGCTGTAGGTGAAGTAGGCATGCTCTTTTTCTGACAGGGCTCTGACTTCGCGTGCCGGACTGCCCGCATAAAGGTAGCCGCTGCGCAGCGTTTTGCCTGGTGTTACCAGTGCGCAGGCGCCGATGACGACCTCATTTTCTACTGTGGCCCCGTCCATAACGGTTGCGCCCATGCCGACGAGAACCCGATCGCCAAGTGTGCACCCATGCAATGTGGCATTGTGGCCTATAGTGACATCGCAGCCAATATGCAGCGGCCAGCCTCCGGGATTATAGGGCCCATCGTGGGTAATATGCAGTACGCTGCCATCCTGAACATTGGTCCGGGCCCCGATAAAAATACCGTGCATGTCTCCACGAATGGCAACCTGAGGCCAGACAGAGACGTCATCCTCCAGAGTGACTTCACCGATGACCACTGCGCTGGGATCGATTAGCACCCTCTGACCGGTGGTGGGTGAACTACCGGCAAAAGTTCGCAGGCTGGTGGGACGATAATGGCGCATTTGGGCTCCTCCTCGAGTGATGGGCTGTTACAATAGCTGGGTTGACATCGCCTTTCCAGACAGCCGCGATTGTTGGAGTTTTTGCATGCCAGACAAGCCGGACAGACGCCGTTTTATCGCGGGGGCAGTGTGCCCACGCTGCGCACTGAAAGATAAGATCGTCGTGGATCTCGATACGGATCAGCGGCTTTGTGTGAGCTGCGGTTTTTCTGAGGACCGCCCAGACGGCGGCGTGGCGGAGTTGCCTACGCGCGTCAGCCGAGCGATGGCGCGCCGGGTAGATACCCCCGCGGAGCCTGTTACCCTGCTCGATGGTGAGGATTCCTGACGTCAGGCAGAGAGGCGCAGCCGGACACTGTGCTTTGGCCCCATGATCTGCTCGGAGGAGATCAGCACCGTATCGGGTCTGGAGGAGCCTGGAGTCGAGCGGATTTGGTCGCACACATACTCCTTGCCCAGCAGCTGCCCCGCCGCAAACTGCACCAATTCCTCCAGGCTGGTCGCAAAGGCGTCGCCGAGCAAATGGTGCACAATGATATTGGCCTCTGTCATGTCCAGCGGCACCAGTGGACGTTGTAGATGACGAATATGGTGATCATTGACCTCTTCCAGCAGTCTGTGGGCCAAAAACGCTTCATCGAGCAGCGCCTCCAGGCCGCCGTCCTGTGGCAGTGCGCTGGGAGGCTGCAGAAAATAGTCCTCCGCCATGTGCAGAAACGGTGCAGCATAGTCGTAAAAGCCAAATTCTTTGCTGAGCGCGGTTACCAGATGCAGGCATCCAGGGACGCTCTCTACGTAGTTCGTGACAAACTCCATCAGCGCAAGAACGGGTTCATTGTCAGGTAAAACGAGTTTTTCCCGCAGCAGCGGCACTTCCTGCGCGATTTTTTGGCGTAGTTGTCCTGATTCCTCTTCCCGTAGTAGTGCCAGACGAATCGTTTCTTTTATGCCGGGGGTGACCAAAGCTCACTGCCTTTTGAGAGGGATAATGCTGGAGGACTCTTTTCAGGCTAGACCATTTCGGGCATTTTGCTGGCAGCCTGACCCACGCAGCGCCAGTGCAAACGGGCGAAAACTTGAGTGAAATCAGGCGTGAATATTGAATATCCGACAAAGCCTTTAACTCTGTAGGATTCGCGCCGGAGTTCCGCTATAATCCGCGCAGTTTTTGACGTCAGGCCGCATTTGAAATGAGGCTGCGTCCGCAGCAGGCATGTTTATTTGCCCCGAGTGGCCTGCTCCCAATCGATCGCGAGAGTGCCA
>CAJQQW010000113.1 GCA_905480565.1 uncultured Halioglobus sp.
AGGCGCGAATCGATGCGCTTCCGCGCGCTCATCAATCCTATGCCCTTGGGATTTATGCCAACGTGGTGGCCAGTAAACTGGCCCTTACCGGTAATTAATTTCCCTTGTTGAGCGACGCGATCAAGGACAGCATTCGCGAGGCCTACACTGCCATCGTGGAAAGCAGGTCGCTGACGCCGCGCTGGGGGCAGCGCCAGATGATCGCAGAAATTGCCAACGCGCTGGGCCGTATTCCCGGGCCCGGGGCGGTGGGCAGCGATCTGCCGCCTGTGTGCGTGATTGAGGCCGGCACCGGCACCGGAAAAACCATAGCTTATTCGGTGTCCGCCATTCCTGTCGCCCAGGCGCGGGACAAACGACTGGTCGTGGCTACTGCCACGGTGGCACTGCAGGAACAGTTTGTTAACAAAGACCTCCCTGACATCCTGAGCAGTAGTGGCATGAATTTCACATATGCGTTGGCGAAAGGTCGTAGACGCTACGTCTGTCTCTCTAAACTCGACCGGCATATTGCCGAGGGCCAGGGCGCTTCTTCGGTCATTCCGTTGTATCCGGATGAGTTAGGTGCCCCGGCTGCTGCCGAGGCCCTGCCCGTCTATGAAGGCATGCTTGATGCGCTGGGCCGCGGTCAGTGGGATGGAGACCGTGACAATTGGCCCGAAAGTATTGCAGAGCCGGTCTGGTACGGCGTGACCACGGATCACAGCCAGTGCAGTGGCAGACGCTGCTCTCATATTAACCAGTGCAGTTTTTTTCGGGCGCGGGACAAATTGCAAGACGCTGACATTATTGTCACGAATCACGATCTGGTTCTGTCAGATCTGGCGCTGGGCGGTGGCGCGATCCTGCCGCCGCCTGAGGAGAGCATCTATATTTTTGACGAGGGACACCACCTGCCTGACAAAGCGCTCTCGCACTTCGCCAGCTTCTGCCGACTGCACTCGACAATTGCCTGGTTGGAAGACAGCAGCAAATCACTGCTCAATGCGGCTCCAACCTTGTCCGGCCTGATTGGCGTGAAAGCACTATTAAAGACTCTCCCCGCTGAAATGTCAGATACCAGCGCGGCTTTGGAGGTGGCTGAGCAGACACTGACCGTCCTGTTTGACGAGGCGGCCCCGGAAAATAGCTCAGAGGAGCAGCAAGTGCGTCTCGAGCGAGGCCGTGTGCCTGAAGACCTCGTCGCCGTGGCTTTAGCGTTGGCGGGACACTTGCAGAAACTGGAAAGCGGTCTTTCGCGTCTGGAATCTGTGCTGGAAGAAGCGATTGATGATGATCATGCCGGTCTCGACAAGGCGGATATCGAGACATGGCATATCAACATCGGAGGTATGCTGAGCCGTGCGGAGGGCGCGCTGGCGTTATGGCAGGACTATGCCGTGAGCGGCGAAGATGAGAATCCACCGAGGGCACGCTGGATTACTCTGCTGACCGGTACCGGGCAGGGGGGCTTTGAGATGCGCTGCAGCCCGGTGTTGGCATCTGATATTTTGCAGGAGTACTTGTGGTCAAGGGCCGGTGGCGTGGTGGTGACATCCGCGACCATGACGGCGCTGAATTCCTTTGACCGTTTCATGCTTCACTCAGGTGCCCCGCCGGATGCGATTTATAAAGTTGTGAGCAGTCCATTCAATTACGATCAAGCAGTTTTCGTGGTGCCAGCTATGGACTGTGATCCCGGAGATGCAGCGGCTCATACCAAGGCGCTCATCGAGCAGTTGCCAGAGATCTTGGTGGAAGAAGAGGGCAGTCTTGTGCTTTTCTCCTCGCGTCGTCAGATGCACGAGGTCTATGAGGGGCTGGGCAGTGAATTGGATGGCCGTGTGTTGATGCAGGGGGATTACAGCAAACAGGAACTGCTGCGCCGGCATCGCGCAGCCGTCGATGCGGGCAGGGGTAGTGTCATTTTTGGTCTGGCCAGTTTTGCCGAAGGTGTCGACTTGCCCGGCGACTACTGCCGGCACGTCGTTATTGCCAAAATCCCCTTTGCGGTCCCAGACAGTCCCCTGGAGGCGGCTCTTGCGGAATGGGTGGAAGATCAGGGACGCAACCCCTTTATGGAAATCAGTGTGCCGGATGCCGCTCTGCGGCTGGTGCAGGCCAGCGGACGTCTGCTACGCACCGAAGAAGACAGCGGCAGAATTACGTTGATGGATCGACGTATCCTGACCCGTCGCTATGGGCGCGCTATTCTCGATTCCCTGCCGCCCTTTCGGCGCAAACTGGGCTGAGTCTAGTTGTTCGCCTCGTCCCACAGTCGATGCCAAAACTGCAGGAGGGGTTCATTCTTACCCAGCGGAAGATCCCGGTGGCTGGCATTTATGCCGCGCTGGCAGGCTTCGGCCATGGGTAAATCCTCCTGAGCAAATACGTCGCCGCCAAATTCATAGGCCTGCCGCGCCGCCTGCGGGTCGCTTTGCGGATCATGCATACCGATATAACTCACCACGGATTCACCAGGGTGAGCCCCCGGCTCGGCGCGGATCATCTGGGCGCCCAGCGCGTTGATCAGTAACATTACGCCGGGATACAACGTGTAGGTGCAGGAGCCCTGCAGAGACTCGGGCCACTTTTCTTCAGGCATCTCCGCCAGGTCTGCTATCGATTTTAGCGGGAAGGCCCATCGACTGTGGCGTTCGAACGTGTCGACCACCGCGCTAGGAGACAACATTTGCGCCACGCTGTCCCGGTGCAGGGTAGCGAAGTGATAGCTCTCGAGGCTGAGATCGTTGACCAACTTCCAATTTGCCGCCACGCGGTATTCCCTGCGGTCGAGAGCCCTGAAGTTTGCCAGCCCCAGTGCATCGAGTTCTTCGGCAATCTCCAGCAAGCTGTTGTCCACCTGTGCCTGCGTTACTGCCGGATCCACCCCGACCACCACGATACCGAAGCGTTCGCATACCGTCAGGGGCTGCAGGCCAGTGTCGGATGTGGGGGCGTTGAAGCAGGGGTCCGCCGGTCTGCCCCGTAGCCTGCCTGCTGTGGTATAGGACCAGCCATGGAAGGGGCATATCAGTGCGCGCGCATTGCCGCTTCCACTGGCAACGGGTGCCCCTCGGTGAGCGCAGGCATTGATAAAGGCGTGGAGCACGCCGTCCTCATCGCGCGTCAGCAGCACTGGTGTGTCCAGGACATCCAGTGTGAGATAACTGTTGGGTGCCGGTAGTTCACCAGCGAAGGCTACGGGTTGCGGGGTGTTAATAAATAGCGATGCGCGCTCCCGCGCAAGGCGTTCCGGAGATTGGAATGACTCAGCAGGAATTTTAACCTCTCGCGACGCGAGATCCGTGCTGTTTGCCTTCAGGTTATCCAGCATGCGCTGGTTGAGTTCTGCTGCGGTGCGTCTATCCATGTACCGATTATCCAGCACAAGACGACGGAAGTGTAGAGTTAGGAGATGAGAAAGAACACCGGTAGCTATTTTTCCGCGTTGGCCACCGGTGTTCGGAACGCACTAGGGCGAATACTGCCAGCCGACGGTTATTGTCCAGTCGACCTCAAGCTGTGGGCCGTTCAGATTTTGATAGACCGGCAGACTGGCTTCAAACGCGAGCCGGTGCCCTTTGGCGGGCAGCAGCATATTCACTCCCACTCCCAGATCGATACGCTGGCCACCCTGCAGACTTGGGTCTGCGGTTTGCACGGGCGCCATAATGCGCGAGTCAATGCCATCGATATTGCCTCGGTCGTACATGCCGACGCGTGCGGAGATGCTGGTGGTATTGGATACCAGATAACTAAGCCAGCTTTCGAGGTGGTATTCGTTGCCCAGGGTGTACCCCTCGTCATTATCGCCCAGTCGTGTCACTGCGCCCAGTTGTGAGCCCCAGCCCCAGGCCGCGGCAGTCGATGCATAGGTGAGGCCTGTAATCAGATCGTAGGTGCCGCTGCCTAGTTGCATCGGATAGGGTAGTCGAATGTCCGGCGCGGTATTCTTGGGGGTGAGAACCCGCCCTTCCTCGTCCTGACTCCCCGTGGGAAGTGATACGCCCACGGTGGCGTGCCACCGCTGTTTACTGTCAGCGGGAGACAGGCCGTAAAGGGCGGCGACCGAGGTGTCTCCGATACCGTTTGTGCTGGTCTTGAATTTGCCCAAACGCGCGGTGCCCATGGGCCCCGCGAACGTAATGTGTGTCATGTCCTTCTTCTGATAGTTCGCCATACCCATGAGGGTGAGGCGGTCGGTGGGTGCGTACATGATGCCCAACATGTGCATGTCCATCGTCATCTTGGTTGGCACAACCCGCAGTGTCGGC
>CAJQQW010000114.1 GCA_905480565.1 uncultured Halioglobus sp.
GCCGGGGCTCTCAAGGTCTGCAGCACCCCCGTTGCGGGCAGAAAATCCCGCTCCGGGTCTTCAGCATAAATGCGCGCTTCAAACGCGTGTCCACGGACCGCGATAGCATGCTGTGCAAGAGGCAGGTCCTGTCCGGCAGCGACCCGCAGTTGCCATTCCACGAGATCCAGACCGGTGATCATCTCTGTCACGGGGTGCTCGACCTGCAGACGCGTGTTCATCTCCATAAAGAAGAACCCGTTCTGGTTATCCAGCAGGAACTCCACGGTGCCAGCGCCCCGATAATCGATAGCACTGCCCGCCCTGACAGCGGTTTCGCCCATCGCCTTGCGCAGGTCCTCTGTCAATCCTGGCGCAGGTGCTTCCTCGATAACCTTCTGGTGGCGCCGCTGCAAGGAGCAATCCCGTTCAGCGAGATAAACGCCATGGCCTGCCTCATCGAAGAACACTTGTATTTCCACGTGTCGGGGACCCGCGAGAAATTTTTCTACCAGCATGCGATCGTCGCCAAAGGCGGCCTGGGCCTCTCGTTTCGCCGCAGCCAATGCCTCGTCAAATTCAGCGGCGGTCGCCACGGTGCGCATACCTTTACCACCGCCCCCGGCGGTCGCTTTCAGAAGTACCGGATAGCCGATGCGCGCGGCTTCCGCGTGCAGGTGGTTCGGTGCCTGATCGTCGCCGTGATAGCCGGGAATGAGGGGTACGCCAGCCTCCTCCATAATGCGCTTGGCCGCAGACTTGCTGCCCATAGAGGCGATGGCGCTGCTACGCGGGCCGATGAAAACGATGCCCTGCTCCTCGCAGGCTGCGGCAAAGCCCGCGTTTTCGGAAAGAAAGCCATAGCCGGGATGAATGGCTTCGGCGCCGCTGTCGCAGGCGGCCGCAATAATACGTTCACCCTGTAAGTAGGAATCCTGTGCGGGCGCAGGCCCTATGTGAATTGCTTCATCGGCCAGCTCTACGTGCAGCGCATCGCTGTCGGCATCGGAGTAAACAGCCACCGTAGCGATACCCATGCGCTGGGCGGTGCGGATGACGCGGCAGGCAATTTCGCCGCGGTTAGCTATGAGTATTTTTTTAAACATGTCGAATATCCTGCAACCTGTTGCAACTGCCGTTACATGCGGAACACCCCAAAGCGGGTGTCCTCTATAGGTGCGTTTAACGAAGCTGAAAGACACAATCCCAGCACCGTGCGTGTATCAGCGGGGTCGATCACGCCATCGTCCCACAGTCTGGCGGAGGCATAGTAGGGGTGACCCTGGCGCTCATAGTTCTCTATGATGGGTTGCTTGAATGTCTCTTCCTCCTCCTCGCTCATTTGTTTATCGTCCCGTGCGAGTTGGTCTTGCTTGACTGTGGCCAACACCCCGGCGGCCTGCTCGCCGCCCATGACCGAAATGCGGGCGTTGGGCCACATGAAGAGGAAGCGGGGGTCATAGGCGCGGCCGCACATGGCGTAGTTACCGGCACCGAAAGAACCGCCAATAATAATGGTGAATTTGGGTACGCGGGCGCAGGCAACGGCGTGCACCATTTTGGCACCGTGTCGCGCAATACCGCCGGCCTCGTATTGCTGCCCCACCATAAACCCCGTGATGTTCTGCAGAAAAACGAGGGGGATTTTTCTCTGGGCACATAACTCGATGAAGTGGGCGCCCTTGACGGCAGATTCGCTGAACAGAATGCCATTGTTAGCCACTATGCCTACCGGATAGCCGTGAATATGAGCGAAGCCACAGACCAGTGTTTCGCCAAACAGAGCCTTGAATTCGTCGAACACCGATCCGTCCACCAGACGCGCAATGACTTCCCTGACATCGTAGGGTTGCCTGCTGTCGGCGGGAATAACGCCATACAAGTCGTCTACCGGAAAAACCGGTTCGACTGGAGACCGGTTTTCGGTAGTGACGGGCTTGTGTCGATTGAGGCGCGAGACCGCGCGGCGCATCAGTGTCAGTGCGTGATGCTCATTGTTGGCATAGTGGTCTGTTACCCCGGATGTGCGACAGTGTACATCGGCGCCACCCAGATCCTCTGCAGACACTACCTCGCCGGTGGCAGCTTTAACCAGTGGCGGCCCGCCCAGAAAAATTGTGCCCTGATTTTTAACGATGATGGATTCGTCTGCCATTGCGGGCAGGTAGGCGCCGCCGGCAGTGCAGGAGCCCAGTACAGCGGCAATTTGTGGAATACCCTGGGCAGACATACGAGCCTGGTTGAAAAAAGCGTGACCGAAATGATCGCGGTCCGGAAATACCTCGTCCTGCAGGGGGAGAAAGGCACCCCCTGAATCGACAAGATATAGGCAGGGCAACTGGTTTTCCTCCGCGATGGTTTGTGCTCGCCCCTGCTTTTTGATGGTAAGCGGATAGTAGGTGCCGCCTTTGACTGTCGCGTCGTTAACGAAAATCATGCACTCACGGCCTGACACTCGCCCGATGCCGGTGATGATGCCTGCCCCGGGTACCGGGTCGTCATAAACCTCGTGAGCGGCAAGTTGTGACAGCTCCAGAAATGGCGCTCCAGGATCGAGCAGGGCATCCAGTCGTTCTCGCGGCAGCAGTTTGCCCCGGGCACTGTGGCGTTCGCGTGCCCTGTCGCCACCCCCGAGGCTGACTTTTTCCACCTGCCGATGCAAATCGTCAACCAGGGCCTGCATAGAGTCACGGTTGGAGTGAAACGTGTCATCCGAGGTGTTGATACGTGATTTCAGCGCGGTCATTGGCTGCTCCTAAGCGGTAGCGTTAAAAAGTTCCCGGCCTATCAGCATCCGCCGGATTTCCGAGGTGCCCGCGCCAATCTCGTACAACTTGGCGTCCCGCAGCAATCGACCCGCAGCGGCGTCATTGGTATAGCCAAAGCCACCAAGCGCCTGGATCGCCTGTAACGCCAACTGGGTAGCGCGCTCGGCGGTGTACAGAATGACAGCGGCGCAGTCCTGGCGCGTTTCCTCGCCCCGATCGCAGGCCGCCGCAACCGCATAGAGGTAGGCGCGGCTGGCGTTCAGATCCGTGTACATATCCGCCAGCTTGCCCTGCATCAACTGGAACTCGCCGATACTCTTGCCGAACTGCTTGCGATCGTGCAGGTAGGGGACAACCTCATCAAGGCACGCCTGCATGATACCTACCGGCCCACCCGACAGGACGGTGCGTTCGTAGTCCAGGCCGGACATCAGGATTTTTACGCCGTCACCCTCGTTGCGCATTACGTTGCTCGCCGGAATCTCGCAGTTATCGAACACCAGCTCACACGTGTTGGAACCCCGCATGCCCAGCTTGTCCAGCTTGGGAGAGCGGGAAAAGCCGGGAAAATCGCGCTCTATGATAAACGCCGTGATGCCGCGGGAGCCCGCCTCCGGATTCGTTTTCGCGTAAACAATATAGACGTGTGCATCGGGGCCGTTGGTAATCCACATTTTTGTACCATTGAGCACGTAGACGTTGCCCTTCTTGCGGGCCGATAATTGCATACTTACCACATCTGATCCCGCGTTTGCCTCGGACATGGCCAGCGCGCCGATCTGTTCGCCACTGCACAGCCCGGGCAGGTAACGGGCTTTCTGCTCGTCGTTGCCGTTTTTCTGTAACTGGTTCAGACACAGGTTAGACATGGCACCGTAGGAGAGACCGACCGACGCCGAGGCGCGGCTGATTTCCTCCATCACAACCGCGTGGGCGAGGTAGCCCTGCCCGCTGCCTCCGTAGGTTTCTTCAACGGTAATGCCAAGGAGGCCCATATTGCCAAGGGTGCGCCACAACTCCATGGGAAATTCGTTGTTGCGGTCGATCTCCGCCGCTCTCGGGGCGATTTCACGTTGGCACATCTGGTGCACCGCGTCGCGCAGCTGGTCGATTTCCTCTCCCAGGCCGAAGCGAAGAGTGGGGTAGGGCGTATTCATGGGAGACTCCTGGTCAGCTGTCCGGTGAATCGATAACGAGCAGATTTTCCTGCAGCGCGCGGCTGCACAATTGTTCGACTTCCCCGAGGCTGCTCAGCGTGTCATCGATATCTGCCTTCTGCTGCAGCAGGGCAGCCCTGCGTTCTTGCACTGTTGCAACTAGAGCCTGCAGCTGTGTGGCGTTATTGTTGTTCGGGTCGTAGAGGTCGATGACGCTGACGCTTTCCTCAAGAGTCATACCAATTCGCTTACCGCGCAGGATGAGCTTGATGCGAACGCGGTCCGCGGTTGAGTAAAGGCGTGTCTGGCCCTCTCGCCGTGGGTGGATTAGGCCCTTTTCCTCGTAATAGCGAATGGTGCGTGTGGTAATACCGAATTCCCGGGATAGTTCGGAGATGGTGTGTGTCTTTTCAGCCATAACGGAACTGCTCTGCAAGCGCGGGTGGTGGGCAGTATAGCGCGACTTTACGTTAACGTAAACGTAAACGTAAACCTGATTGGATGCACCGGAATACAGGGGTTGCGAGACTTGTTGCGGATGCGTTTTACCGTGAATTTGCTGCCGGATCTGCGTTATTGGCGGGGTAGCTGGCTTTATTTGCTATGATCGCGCCTTAGTCTAAAGGGGTGCAGCGTCATGTCCAGATCCACCATCCTGCCCTTGCTCGCCAGTGGCGACTTCCGCTCGGGCCAGGAGCTGGCCGAGCAGTTGGGTGTCAGCCGCACGGCGGTATGGAAGCAGGTGAATCGGCTCGCCCAAGACTGTGGTCTGCCGATCGAATCAGTGAAGGGAAAGGGATACCGTATCGCAGGTGGTGTCGATCTGCTTGAAGCGCCGTTGGTGACCGCAGCCATGAATCCGCAAAGCCGCAATCTGCTCGATCGGCTGGAGGTACTCGACACGATCGATTCAACCAATGCTGAAGTGATGCGCAGGGCGGAGGCCGGGTGTGCCCCTGGCCTTGTCTGCACTGCGGAGCAGCAAACAGCGGGTCGCGGCAGGCGCGGTCGACAATGGGTCAGCCCTTACGCGGGCAACCTGTACCTCTCGTTACTCTGGGAGTTTGGTCAAGGGGCTGCAGCGCTGGAAGGCCTTAGCCTCGCGGTGGGTGTAGCGGTGGCCCGAGGTCTTGAGCAACTGGCGCTGCCGACAGTGCAGCTCAAATGGCCCAACGACATTCTCTACCGAGGTGAAAAACTGGGCGGGATACTGATTGAAATGAGTGGTGATGTAGACGGCACTTGTCGCGTCGTGATCGGTATCGGTATTAATGTCTCGATGCCGGCCGCTGCCGCCGGTGCGATCGATCAGGCGTGGACAGACATTCGCAGCAGCACCGCGGGGCAGGTGCCCACCCGCAACAGATTATTGGCCGCTCTGCTTGACCAGTTGTTGCCGCTGCTGGCGGATTTTGAAGACAAGGGTTTTGCCCGTTGGCGCGAAGACTGGCTGGCATTCGATGCTTTTGCGGATGCCGAAGTGGTATTGCACTCGGGTAACACCACCGTTGCGGGCATCGCTCGTGGTGTGGACGACAGGGGTGCGCTGCGGTTGCAGACTACAACGGGCATTCAGAGCGTGTACGGCGGTGAAATATCGCTGAGGGCAGCGTCTTGAGTACACTGTGCTTGCAATTGGATGTGGGTAACAGCAGTGCCAAGTGGCGCCTGGTGCGAGACGGCGCGGTGGTCACACGGGGCGGTTACCGTCCCGACGATACCGATTCCCGTGCAGCGCTATTGGCCTGCGCGGACCACCTGGATGAACTCTGGGTGTCGAGTGTCGCTGGCCCCGAGCAGGAGTCGGCCCTGCAAGCCCTGGTGATGGAACGCTGGGCTATCGAGCCCTGGTTTGCGCGTACAGCAGCGGCAACGGGCGACTTGCGCAATAGTTATGCAGAACCCGCGCGGATGGGCGTGGACCGCTGGCTCGCGATGTTGGGCGCCCGTGATCGAAATTCAGGCAGGCTGTGTGTAGTTGATGCCGGATCGGCCCTGACGATCGATCTGGTCAGCGCTGCCGGCGAGCATGAGGGAGGCTATATTATCCCGGGGCCGGAGCTGATGGAGCGTGCCCTGTTGTTGGATACCGACCGGGTTCGATTCTCAGAGGATGCGGATTACACTCTGGCACCGGGAACGTCCACGGCAGAGGCCGTGCGTCACGGCATTGCGTTAGCCCAGGCGGGCGCGGTAAGCATAGCGCTCGAGCAGGTAACGGGGGATGCCCCGGCGTTATTATTCTGCGGCGGCGGGGGTGAAGACCTGATGCAACTGCTGAATCGAGGAGGGCAGTGGACGCCGGAACTGGTGTTCGAAGGGCTCGAGGTAATGGCGGCGCTGCGACCCTAGCGTAGCTGTTTGTGCCAGTTGTGCACCACGTTCTCCACGCTGATTTCGACAGCACCGTCTCGCCACTTGCCAGCGTAATCTATGTCTGTGGAGTTGGGCGGAGGGTTGGGCATGTCTATCTTGAAACGTGTAGGCATAGGAACGGCCTCCCCCAGTGCGATCGCCTCACCTTTGGCCAGTGAGGTCAGTGCGGCGAACGTACCCTGTGCCGCTTCGGGCACCATCGAGCGCACGAACTCCTGGTCATCGGGATTGGAAATGCGCAGGCAGATGTAGGAGTTGCACTGGGCGAGCACGGTTTCCGATACGTCCGCGGGTCGCTGGCTGACTACGCAGAGGCCCACGCCATACTTCCTGCCATTCTTGGAAATTCTTTCCATGGCCCGGCGTGCTTCGCGATAACGCGGCGCTTCCAGACGAGGAATATATTCATGTGCCTCTTCACAGACAAGGAAGAGCGGAAAGTCTCTGCACTGTGGATTCCAGAAATTGAATTCATAAACCAGTAGTCCAATTTGCGCCGTCACCATGGGTGCGACATCAAAAGGCACCGCACTCAAATCGAGTACTGTGATACTGGCGTTGGGTTCGCCCCGCCCCACAATGTCCTTCATCAGCCCCGCTAGCGATTCGGTCGAGTTGCGTATTTTTGGCCGCATAAAGAAATCATAACGGGTGTCACTGAGCAGGCTCTCCATCCTGACCAGTAACTGGCTGAACCGGCCGTACAGCGGTGATTTTTTCTTGCCGAAATCACTGGTTTCCGAGTTGGATTTTTCTATCATTTCTACAAATTTATCGATCGGGTAATAGACCGGTGAGTCCACGGTGATGTGTCCGAGATCAAGGTGTGCGTTGGCCTCCTGTTTGAGTCGGATCACGATGGAGCGGAGGTAAGACGTCTGCAGCGATGCGTCCTCGTCGTCGGGATCAACAATGAGATCGCACAGTTCGGAGTAAGTGAGCAGCCAGTAGGGAAATTCCGCCTGCTGCGCATTCAGGCTGCGCACCATGTGTTCTGGAAAGGGTGATTTGGCGGAGGCGCCATCAATTTCCTTGTCGCAGTATTCGCCGTGCATATCCAGCAGCACGATATGTGCGTTGGGCATATTGCGCAGCGCTGACTGCAGCAGGCTGGTGACCGTCCAGGATTTGCCTGCGCCACTCTGCCCGAGAATCGCTGCATGTCGACCAAAAAACGAAGAGGCGTCGAGATGCACATCAACGGAATCGAACGCGGTCAGTTGTCCCACTTTGAACTCTACATCTTCGCGCTTGGCGAAAATACCGGAAAGCTCATCGAAATTGATCGGGTGCACCTCATCGCCGATGTTGGGAAACTGCGAAACGCCCTTGACGAAATCTCCGTTGGCATTGAATTCCCCTACGGGTGTAATGCGCACCATGTGTGCGGCCTGACCCTGTCGGTCGGCAGTGCGATAGCTGCGCTCCACCATTACCAGAATTTTGGAGTGTGTCTGGTGTATCGCGAGGTAGGAGCCGACCTGACCGCTGCGGGCGCCGCGTTCGCCCAGTTTTGCCTCGGCGACCTGTTGATCATTATCTGTGATCAACCGGGCGGTGAAATAATCTCCGGAAATTTCGGCCAGTAGCCCGATCCGTGTGCTTGTTTCCTCTGACATCCCTGAAATCCCCTCACGCCTGACGGTTCTGTTTTAGACCAGCCAAAATCACCTTGTTTTTCACGATTATGAGACACGTGCGGTGCGCGGTACAGTAAAAAGCCCGCATAACCTCACAAAGTTGATTGATTTCACATCATGCCGTGCCATTTTGGAGAGAAAGCGCTGTTCAGTATCAAACTGGGTGGCGGGGGGTCGACGCTGTCGCGCATGAGTAGCAATCGAGTGGCGCAATCAGGGTGGGCGATGACGTCCGTTTAACGCCCGTCACGACGAAGAGGCGACCGGGTTGAACCATTTGCATCCGGACTTGGGTGAAAAGCATTTTCTCTTTGGGAGGGGCGAGGGCCAGCGACCCCCTGATTCCTCACTGCACATAGAATTTTTTAAGCGCCGCAACGAGATCGTGATCTAAGTTTTCACAGGTAATCGAAGAGAGATGATGACCCCGGATTCGTCGGGCAGGTTGTCTGCGGTCACTTGGCCACCGTGAAAATCCGAGATCAAACTCACGATATGTAAACCAAGGCCTAGATGCACATCGCCGGTCTGCTCCTTTCGTAGTGACACCATCGGGTCGAATAAGCGGTCTCGCAAGCCCTGCGGCAGGGTGGGCCCGCTATTGGAAAGCGACAGATTCCAGCTACTTTCTTGCCTGCGCAGTCGCAGCGTGATGTCGCCCTCTTCGCGACAGAATGACGCCGCATTCTCCATCAGTTTATCCAGGGCTTGCACAAGTAAGTCAGCGACGCCTGTCACAGGCGCGCATGTATCCTGAATATCCAGTGAGAGTTGATATTGCGGGTAGATTCCTCGATAGACGGCAAACAACTCAGTGATCAATGGCACCAGATCGAGTTCATTAGGGGTGTTATTCCTGATGCTTTCCTCAAGGCGATTGGCTTCACTCATAGCGTTCAGAATGCGTTGCAGCCGCCCGAGGCCCTCGCGGGCGCGCTGCAAATACACACGCCTTTCTGCTGTCTCATCACCGGATTGCTCGAAATTATCCAGAGAACTTTGTATCACTGCGATGGGTGTGCGCAACTCGTGGGACAGCTTTCGACTGAGCGTGCGCAGGTAGTCATTGTATTCCCTGACACGACCAAGCAATTTGGCATAGTGACGCGATAGCTCACCAATCTCATCACGAGCTGTGCTACGCGGAAAGTTTTCTGTTACACGCCCGTCTGCGTTGATCGCGTTGTTGGCAGCATGAGACAGTTTGCGAATACGCCAGGATAAAAGGCTGGCGTACCCCAGCAGTCCCAGTGCGGCGATTGCCATTGCCGACAAGCTGTAGCTCAGCAGTCGACTAAACGCCTTGTCAGTCAGTGAAAGGTAAGCCTCGCCGCTCTGGCGAACAATGACAGCACCAAGGATGCCTTCTTCGTCGATTATCGGCGCGGCGACCGATTGTACGGTTCGCGTGCGGTACGCTGGGTCGCGATATTGCTTACTGGCGGTGTTTCCGGACAATGCGCTACGAATTTCCTCACCTGCTAATTTTCCGGGCCGCGTCGGCGTGGGGCGTGTCTCCAGGGCTGTCTGCGAAAGAATGCTGCGGTAGAGTAACTGCAACAGCCAAAAGGTGTTCTGCTCCGCCTGAGCGCCGTGTTCGCCAGTTGCTATGTCTGCGGTCTGCCAGCTGTTGTTGTCCACTATCTGGATGTGGCTGCCATGTTGACTGAACGGTGCAAGCAGGGCCTGCAGTGCTTCAGGGCGGTATATCAGCCAGGGTGGTGGTTCCAGATCGTCAGGGCTGATGTTGCCTGCCGTATCCGTCTCCTCCCCGTCTCCTAGCTCATTCACTGCATAAAACCCCAGTCTGCCGTCGGTGTAGTGCAGTGGAATTTGCAGCTCGAGCGTATAACCGTCAACAGCGTCCTGCCAGTAACCATAAATGTTCGCGGGGTCAAATCGGCCTGTGCCTCCGCTGCCTGCCTGTGCGACCACTTTTCCCGGGCCTCTGGCAGTAATGGCATACTCATTGAGAGTGCTGTTTTTCCATAGCCTCAATATCAGCCGGTCGCCGTTTATTTCTGTCGGCTGCCCTCTTTGAAAGTCCGACGCTGGGTCTTTCACGTTCAGCATCAGAAAGAGATAGGCGCCGCGCGTCTGCGCCTTGTAAGTTACCTGCAGTTGAGAGTCCGGCGCGGCGCTGAAACGGCGACTTTTAATCGTTTCCCAGCCGTCATCGTAACCATCGACAATAACAGGTTGCTGTGTTGGAAAAGCGTAGATAGTTCGCTGTTCGTTCGTTGCTACCGAGCGCCGATCAGCATTGGGATACAAAAGGCTTTCCTGTGTCCCCAATACGGTTGCGACAGCCTGAGCTGTCGCCTGTAGCGACTGCGTCTGGCCCTCGCGCATCGCACCCTCCATCTCCCGTACAAATTGACATCCCGCCCAGGGGAGTGAGAGTAGCAGCAGGCTCACCAGCAACAACTGGCGGCGCAGGTTCACGCGTTATTTCCCTGACCAACGATAGCCAACACCATAGACCGCCTCAATTTTGTCAAAACCATTGTCGCTGTCGACAAACTTGCGTCTCAGTCGCTTAATATGAGAGGTGATCGTGTTGTCATCCTGCACGACATCTGCAGCGTCCATCAATTGCTGACGGGATTTTACCTGCCCGGGGCGGTTGGCCAGTGCATGAATTATCCGGAACTCAGTCAGCGTTAGCTCAATGGCTTCACAGCGCCATGTGCACGTCATGCGTTCCACGTTCAATGTGAGTTCATCTCGTTGGAGGATATCGCCCTGCTGCTCGGGTATGCGCAGTGCCTTTAGTCGCCTGAACAGCGCGCTTATTCGGGCGAGCATGTAGTCCTGACTGATGTCCTTGGTCCAATAGTCGTCCGCGCCCAGCCTCAAGCCGGAGATCATATCCAGTTCCGAATCTCGTGCGGTGAGGAAAACGATGGGCAGTTCGGGGCTTCGGCTGCGTAAATCCCGGCACAGGTCAAATCCCCCCTCAATATCATCACCGAGGCCGATATCAATGATGGCAAGCTCAGGCAACTGTAGTCTGAAGGCAGCGCTGGCGCTGGCCTGATCCTGAAAAATCGAGACCCGATAACCTCTGCGCTGCAGTGCGTCGCGATAATTTGCCGCAATAGCAGCTTCATCCTCAACGATGGCGATATGGTGTGGCATACATTTACCCGGCACAGATTACGTTTCACTAGGCATACTTCCAAATACACAGGCCGATCTCAAGGGGCTGACACAATTCGCCATTATTTATCACAGAAAAGCCCTATTCGATCCCTCATTTCGCCCTATCGATTCGTTTGAATACGGTGAAACCCGAGGAGAGATCGTATGAATTACCCCTGTTATGTTGGTCACCCCTGTGCGCAGCACCCACGTTTATTCGGCAGGTTACGACTGTGGCTTGTGCTCCGTTATGTACCGGCGCTTGTGCTGAGCGTTTGTCTGTTGCTTCTGCTGGCTGCTGCATCTGTCAGTGCAGCCCATTCAGTCGACATCGAGGCGCCAGACCTGAATGGGGTGGGTAGCGGTCACCTGTTGATGCGGGATGAAACCACAGGTCGCTATTTGCCCGCGTGGGTTCACGACAGCAAGGTCCACTTTGATATCACGGGT
>CAJQQW010000115.1 GCA_905480565.1 uncultured Halioglobus sp.
GGCCGTGATCGCAAACAACTGCGACTGGCCAGCGGCGTGGTACTGAAACCCGACCGCACACTTGCCGAGCTGCCACCTCTGGACCTGCTGCTGCTGCCAGCCATCTGGCGCAACCCGCTGCCAGCAGTAGCCGCCGCTGCAGATTGGCAAGACTTACTAAAAGAACAGGCCGCACAAGGTACACGCATCTGCAGTGTCGGCACAGGCAGTTACCTGCTGGCCGAGTCGGGTCTGTTATCCGGTAAATCCGCCACCACACACTGGAATTATTTTGACCACTTTAGCGAACGCTACCCGGACGTGGAGCTCAAGACACGGCATCTGATCACACAAAGTGACAACATCTATTGCGCGGGCAGCGTAAATTCCATCGCCGACCTCATGGTACACATCGTCGAAGAATGGTTCGGTAGTGTTATCGCCAGAGCAGTGGAGACACAGTTTTCCCCTGAGATACGCCGCAGTTTCCATGCCGCCTCTTACCAGAGCGAGGCTGATAGTTCACATCACGACGAGGCCGTCGTTCAAGCGCAGGAGTGGCTGCAGGCGAACCTGACGAATCCTGTTTCCATCGCGCAGCTCGCTGAAAAGATGCAGATGAGTCCACGCACACTCAATCGTCGCTTCAAGAAAGCCACTGGTATTACGCCACTCGCTTATCTGCAACATTTACGCATCGCTGGTGCACGTGAGCTGTTGCGCCACAGCAATCTCGCCATCGGTGATATTGCGTGGCAGCAGGGCATTCAGGATGTCAGTTACTTCTCGCAGCTTTTTCGCCGTCACTGCGGCGTAACTCCCCTCCAGTATCGCGAGACAGTTAGAGGAAAACTGTTTAGTCCAGAAACATCATGATCCCAGCTTGAGTGATTGCCTGTTCCCCAGATAAACTGATACGTCGCCGCTTACACTCGTTGCTTAAGTTCCGCACTGCAGCGCACATCAATGGAGAAACTAATGAAGCACTCGCCGGTCGTCATCATTAATGGTGCCCGCACCCCCATGGGTGGCCTGCTGGGCGCGCTCTCTTCCGTGGCGGCGCCCGATCTCGGTGCAACAGCGATAAGCAGCACCCTTGAGCGCTGTGGCGTTGCAAGCGAGCACATCGACGAGGTCTTTATGGGCTGCGTACTGGCTGCAGGGCTGAAACAGTGTCCCGCGCGACAGGCGGCCCTTAGGGCCGGCATACCCAACTCCGCCGGCGCGGTCACCGTCAACAAAGCCTGTGGCAGCGGCATGCAAGCCGCAATTTTCGCCTACGACAGTATCGCAGCTGGCACCAATTCAGCGGTGATCGCCGGGGGGATGGAAAGCATGAGTCGCGCTCCCCATATGCTGTTCGGCGCCAGGGGCGGTATTGGCACTGGAAATCGGCAAATAACAGATCATATGTTCACTGACGGACTTGAAGATGCCTATACAGGACGCGCCATGGGCAGCTTCGCGCAAGAAACAGCTGACTCGCGCGGTATAACGCGGCAGCAGATGGATGCCTTCGCGATAGAGTCACTAAACCGCGCGAAAAAAGCCATTGAATCCGGAGCGCTGCGCGATGAAACTGCCGCAGTCACGATCAATACTCGCGGCGGCGAAAGCGTAGTCGCGGATGATGAACAACCGCACAAGGCTGTGCCGGAAAAAATTCCGACGCTGCGCCCCGCATTCGCTGAGGGCGGCACGATTACTGCAGCTAATTCCAGCTCTATCTCGGACGGTGCAAGCGCCCTGCTACTTATGAGTGAGACCCGTGCGGGCAAACTGGGGTTGGCTCCTATGGCCCGCATGCAAGCGCATGCCCGCCATAGTCAGGCACCGGGCGACTTTACCACCGCGCCTATTGGGGCTATCCGCAAACTGCTCGATGCTACAGGCTGGGGGCTAGCTGATGTAGATCTGTTCGAAATTAACGAGGCCTTTGCCATGGTAACCATGATAACCATGGAGGAACTTGGCCTGGAGCACGCCAAAGTCAATGTAAATGGCGGCGCTTGCGCCCAGGGGCACCCTATAGGTTCGACCGGGTCGCGAATCATGGTTACACTGATGCATGCATTGGCCAAGCGCAGGCTGAAGCGAGGTATCGCTGCTCTGTGCATCGGTGGCGGCGAGGCCACGGCCGTCGCAATAGAACTAATCTAGTCAAGCGCACAACCCGGCAACGCGTTGTACCATGGAGACAGTGAAATGGCACTGAGCAGTGTTCCCGACATCCTCGACGACATTCGTGCAGGAAAGATGGTTATCCTCATGGATGATGAAGACAGGGAAAACGAAGGCGACCTGATCATTGCCGCTGAGGCGGTAACACCCGAAGTCATTACCTTCTTTTCCAGCGAGGCATGCGGCCTTATCTGCATGCCTATAACCAAAGAACGCGCTCAGCAGTTGCAGCTGCCGCTGATGGTACGCGACAACCGGTCACAGCATGAGACCAACTTTACCGTGTCTATCGATGCTGCTGAGCGCAAGGGCCCGGGGATCAGTTCGGCACAACGTGCCCACACGGTTCTTACCGCAGCAGGAGCTAATGCGGAACCTGCAGACATTTCACAACCAGGTCATATTTTTCCACTGGTGGCCAAACCCGGCGGAGTGTTGCGACGGGCTGGCCATACGGAAGCGGGCGTCGACCTCGCTCGAATGGCGGGATTCGAACCAGCCGCACTGATCGTGGAAATCATGAACGAGGACGGCACTATGGCTCGCCGCCCGCAGCTTGAAGCCTTCGCCAAAAAGCACGCTCTGCACATCGGCACCATTGCTGACCTGATTCAGTACAGAGCGCTGCATGAGCAATCCATCGAGTTAAAAGACCGTAAAACCGTGCTGACAGACTTCGGCCACTTTGAATTACATACGTTCCAGGATCTTGTTGACGATACAATCCACTACGCACTCACCCTGGGGAATATCTTGGAGAGTGAGGAAACCCTCGTCCGGGTACAGACTATCAACACGCTGCGCGATATTCTTGGCACGCGGATCGAGGGCGCCGACACAGGGTGGTCTTATCGCAGAGCCATGGAGAATATCGCGGTCGCAGGCAAGGGAGCGGTTGTGCTCATCGGACAGGACGTCAGTACAGAGCGACAGCTCGCGGAGGTTCGACTCTTTCCTAAGCCAACAGGCGTCGGCGGCCCCGCCCCCACCGAGGGCGTTCAGAACTATCGGGTTATCGGCACCGGATCACAGATTCTAAAGCGCATTGGTGTCGGAAAAATGCGTCTCATGTCAGTGCCGATTCATTTTAATGCGTTGTCAGGCTTCAATCTCGAAGTCACGGCTTTCGCGAAACCTGAAGGTCACCTCGAGTGATAAAAACCGTTACCACCCTGAAAAGGAAAACGGGAATGTCTGTTGAGGACTTCAGAGCTTACTATGAAGCTAACCACCGCCTCATCGGAGAAAAATATCTCAGCGGTTATGCTACCCGGTACATGCGGCGCTACCTTGATCCTGTGCTGGACAGCAATGGCGATGCTGAGGAACCAGAGTTCGATGTAGTTCTGGAAATCTGGTTCCCGAATATAGACGCCTGGCGAACGTGCGGCGAAATGCTCTCTTCTCCCTCTGCATCAGCGGAAATCGTGCAGGACGAGGAGCGACTATTTGATCGTGCTCGCAAGCGAACCTATATGGTGGAAGAAGTAGAGTCGGAGATGCAAGAAGTCTGCATTCAGGTTGATACCCGCTGACGATACAATACACTGATTCCCAGCTATACTCTAACCTAGACAAGAGGTTAAAAAAATGAAGAAACGGATTCCTGGCTACCCTAAAAAACTGTCTGATTTAGCCCTCGATCGTCGGCAAACGCTGCGCTATACGCTCGCTAGTCTGGGCTTAGCGGTTAGCTCTCCACTACTGACTGGCTGCAGCGACTCAAATGATTCGAACGACTCGAGCCGTCCCCGCTCATTTACGTTACAGGCACCAGATGAGAATGGAATTGCCCTGCCCGAGGGGTTCAGCTCGCGCATTGTCGCGCGCTCTACCGAAGTAGTGGAGGGAACCGATTATAAATGGCATAACGCACCGGACGGAGGGGCCTGCTTTGACGCTGGCGACGGTGGCTGGATCTACGTTTCAAATAGCGAGCAATTTGTTGAAGGCGCCGGGGGCGTCAGCGCTATTCGCTTCGATAGCAACGGCTCTATCGTAGACGCCTACAATATACTGTCAGGCTCCACCGCCAATTGTGCCGGTGGAGCAACGCCATGGCAGACATGGCTTAGCTGTGAAGAAAAGTTTATAGGCGACCGTCTGGGGTTAGTATATGAGTGCGACCCCTTCGGAATCAAAGAACCGATAGCAAGGCCTGCGATGGGGGCCTTTCCGCACGAAGCTGTGGCAGTCGACGATGTCATGCAAACACTCTATCTGACAGAGGATTGGCCAGACGGCAAGCTTTACCGTTTTACTCCCGAAAATTACCCGGACCTCGGCAGCGGCCAGCTCGACGTTGCACAAGTCATCGGTGATCCTGCAACAGGTGCGTCCATCAACTGGCTCCCGCTACCCGACCCATCGGGCCTATCAGGAGACACTCGCCTGCAAGTACCCGAGAGCACCCCCTTCAACGGCGGAGAAGGTATCGTCTGCAGAGACGGCCTGATTTTTTTCGCAACCAAAGGTGATAATCGCATCTGGTGTTACGACACGGTGGCAAACCAGCTTGAGATTTTGTACGACGACGACTTCTACGAGGAGCCCGTGCTGCAGGGTGTCGATAATCTCACCATCGCACCCTCCGGCGAAATCTATGTCGCCGAAGATGGCGGTAGCATGCAATTGGTCGCGCTCACCAAAGACAGTACACCCTATCCCATCGCCCAGGTGTTCGGCCAGGACGACTCGGAAATTACCGGCCCAGCCATAATGGGCAACCGCTTGTATTTCAGCTCACAGCGAGGCATAGGCCCCTTCGCAGGAACCGGTGGCATCACTTACGAGATTACCGGTGATTTTGGCTGATACGGAGGTCACGCGGCGCAGCGCGGCAGCCTGCAGAGCAATCCGATAATACGACGGCTTGCGTGTTACCAGCCTGAGGGAGTGTTGTTAGCCGCTGGCTTGCAGTTTGTACTGACTGGCGTCCGTTACAAAATCCGCGTGACCATAACTTTCCAGCAGACGGGCAAGCCGAGTGACCAGTAGATTATCCAGCGGCTGACGAAGAAATGGAATCATCATGCCGTATTTATAAAAATTAGTGGTTGTCACGATTACCGCTATCGCCGCCGCAGTCGCAATCTTATCGGGAAAGCGATAAGTCACGCCTATTCGCTCCGCACGGGCCGCCTTGCCCTCACAGAAATTGCGGATGAAAAAGTACTTCGAAAATCCACGCTCCATCCAGCGATGCACCCGGCCCCGCAGGGATAGGTCATCCAGCAGCTCGGCATTCATAGTGCCCAGCACGAGATCCCCACAAATATCTTCGTCATATTCCTCCTTCAATGAAACTGTACGAGCCATCATAAGGTCAACGATTTCCTCGGGGGTCTCGCCCAGCAGCGCGCGCGGCAGGCCGAGTAGGTGGCAGCGGTAACGAGCCATTTCAACTCGCGCCTGCTGCTCCGGTGTAAATTCCTTATGACCCTTGGCAAGCAATGCAAAAGACAACAGGAATATACCTATCAGTCCCGCCGGCATCTGGTCGACCTGCGGTATGGGAATACCATAAACATCCGCATCCCAGCGACCGGACTGCATAATGTTAAAGCGCACCATCGAGTGCATTAAACGTACTTTAGCTGCCGCCTTGAAGCCCTTGCCATAGCGGCTCAAGGCACCAGGCATAGCGGTAGAGGTGAAAAAACTCGCTGTTTCCAGCACACGTCGTGCTGACTTGGAATCAGACAGGGTACCCGTCATGGTCATGGGCAGGGCCGTGTATTTATTCATGAACGTCGCTACGAACGCGCCCCGAATGGCGAAAGGAGAAACGTTCGCAAGAGGGATACGCTCCTGCAAAGCACCTTTTTCGACCAAGTCCATATCAATCCAGTCAGGCACGACTTCCATCGCGTGAATAAAGGCGACCAACTCCTCGGGGGCATCGGGCACGGCCTCTATGCCGTCATCACAGGCACTATCGAGCATAGACACCAAGCGGCGAAAGCCATAACGCGGTATAAGCGCCGCATACGCGTCTGCAACAGTGTCACCGGTCATGGTGTAATTACGCACGCTTTCAACATAACCAGGGTTTTTTAGTGCCCGTTCAGCATACTCTTTGAGTCGCGGGGGGAGGCGCTCGATACCGCTGTCATCGGCAAGGTAGCGCTCCGGCACTACAGAAAAATCGATATCACCATAGATACCTGGCACTAACCGCTGCTGGTTAAGAACGTGTTCGGAGTAGGTAAATGAACCCTGGTTGGACATTATTATTTTCTCTCCAGACTGCCGACCCTGCCCGCATCAATGTATATCTACTGATGTAAATGTCAATTCATTCTCTGCATTGCCGCAGTCTGCCCTCGTTTTTGCATCGAGTGGCAATGACTTGCGTCAGATATTTTTGAAATTAGGCTTACGCTTCTCCATAAAGGCCGTGATCGCCTCGATATTCTCCGGTGAGCCCGCCTGCCGCATCATTCCCGCCTGCTCTTCACTGATGGCTGCGTCAATAGCTGGCAGATGATGCAAACGAAGAGAGCGCTTTATTTCCTTCAGGGCATTCACCGGCCACTGAGCTATTTCCTGAGCCTTGGCAAATG
>CAJQQW010000116.1 GCA_905480565.1 uncultured Halioglobus sp.
CGTATTTATAGGGGTTGGCGTATTTGTGCAACTGTACCAACCGCGGGGATTTTGGGCAAGGCGCAAATGTGATAAGTTTACGCCCCCTGCCACCAGAGGCTGGCCTCCAGCAGAAAAGTTCACCATGACTATTGCGCAAGACGACATCGAGAAAATCGCCGAACTGGCTCGCATTCGTATTTCCGGCGAGGAGATCGGCGAGGTGACACAACGCATTACCGAGATACTGCAGATGGTCGACACCCTGCAAGCGGCTGATACCAGCAATGTGGAACCCATGGCCAACCCACTGGACGCCACCCAGCAGCTGCGCGCAGACGAAGTCACCGAGCTCAATCGCAGGGATGACTTCCTGGCCATTGCACCGGCAGTAGAGGATGGCCTTTTTCTGGTACCCCGGGTTATCGAGTAGCCGTTTATATCGCCTCAGGACATTTATGCACAATCACACAGTAAGCCAGTTAAGCCAGGGGCTGCGGGAAGGCAGTTACTCCAGCGTAGAGGTCACCCGCAACTATCTGGAGCGTATCGCCCGCCTGGATGAACGCTACAACGCCTTTATCAGCGTGGATGAGACTGCTGCGCTGGCTGCCGCGGAAGCTGCCGACGCCCGCATTGCCGGCGGCGATGCGGCACCGCTGACGGGAATCCCGCTGGCCCACAAAGACATTTTTTGTACAAAAGGCATGAAGACCAGCTGCGGCTCTCGCATGCTGGACAATTTTGTGCCTCCTTATGACGCCACCGTCATTGAGCGTTTTCGGTCTGCAGGCTCGATCATTCTGGGCAAGACCAACATGGATGAGTTTGCCATGGGCTCATCCAATGAAAGCAGCTACTACGGCGCAGCGCGCAACCCGTGGAACACCGGTTGCGTTCCCGGAGGCTCGTCTGGTGGGTCCGCCGCAGCGGTGGCCGCACTGCTCGCGCCGGCAGCAACTGGCACGGATACCGGGGGCTCGATTCGTCAGCCGGCGGCCTTTTGCGGTATTACCGGACTGAAGCCCACCTATGGCCGAGTATCCCGCCTCGGCATGATTGCCTTTGCCTCCAGCCTCGATCAGGGTGGGCCGATGGCCCGCACCGCAGAAGACTGTGCCCTGATGCTGAACACTATGGCCGGTCACGATCCAAGGGATTCCACCTCCTCCGATGTGCCCGTTGAAGACTATACCGCAGGTCTCGAAAAAAGCCTCGAGGGACTGCGCATCGGCTTGCCCGATGCCTACTTTGGAGAAGGACTCGACAGCGCTACCGGCGAGTGCATTCACCTGGCTTTAAAAGAATTGGAAGCACTGGGCGCCACGCTCACTGCGGTATCGCTGCCGCACAGCGAGCTAACAATTCCTACTTACTATATCGTCGCGCCAGCGGAGGCCTCCACTAACTTGTCCCGCTACGACGGCGTGCGCTACGGGCATCGCTGTGCTGACCCTGCAGACCTGCATGATCTGTACACGCGTACCCGCGAAGAGGGATTCGGTGACGAGGTCAAGCGCCGTATTCTGATCGGTACGTACGCCCTGTCCGCGGGCTACTACGACGCTTACTACAAAAAAGCCCAGCAGGCCCGCCGACTGATCCGGCAGGATTTTCTGGATTGCTTCCAGAGCGTCGATATCATAGCGGGCCCCACCACGCCCGGACCTGCCTTTGCGCTGGGCGCCAAGGATAACGATCCGGTCTCGATGTACCTCGAAGACGTCTATACCCTCGCAGTCAACCTGGCGGGCCTGCCGGGCATGTCGTTGCCCGCGGGCTTTGTGCAGGACAAGCCAATAGGCCTGCAATTGATCGGGCCCCATTTTGGGGAAGGCCGCCTGCTGAATGTCGCGCACCGCTTCCAGCAGGCGACCGACTGGCATACGCGCACCCCTGGAGACGGGGAGCATGTCGCATGAACTGGGAATCTGTCATCGGCCTCGAGGTACACCTGCAACTGGCTACCCGCTCCAAAATTTTTTCCGGCTCCGCCACCACCTTCGGTGCCGAACCGAATACCCAGGCCAGCGCCGTGGATCTCGCCATGCCCGGCATGCTGCCGGTGCTGAATGCCGAGGCCGTGCATTATGCTGTGAAATTTGGTCTGGGCATCGGCGCTAAAATCGGTAAACGCTCCATTTTCGACCGCAAAAATTATTTCTACCCTGACTCGCCGAAAGGTTATCAGATCAGCCAGTTTGAAGCGCCTATCGTGGGCGAGGGCAGTTTTGAAATCAGCCTGCCAGACGGCAGCACGCGCAGTATTGGCATCACCCGGGCACACCTCGAAGAGGACGCAGGGAAATCCCTGCACGAGGACTACCATGGTCAGTCCGGGATTGACCTGAACCGCGCCGGCACTCCCCTGCTCGAAATCGTATCGGAACCAGATATTCGCGACGCCACCGAAGCCGTCGCGTATCTGAAAGCATTACACAGCCTGGTGACCTATCTGGAAATTTCCGACGGCAACATGGCCGAGGGTTCCATGCGCTGCGATATCAATATCTCCCTGCGCCCCCAGGGGAGCAGTACGCTGGGTACCCGTGCAGAAATCAAAAACGTCAACTCCTTTCGCTTTGTAGAAAAAGCCATCCAGCACGAGATCGAGCGCCAGTCTGATATTCTGGAGGACGGCGGCACGATCGTGCAGGAAACCCGGCTGTACGATGCCCAGCGCGATGAAACGCGACCTATGCGCAGCAAGGAAGTCGCGAACGACTACCGCTACTTCCCGGAGCCCGATCTACTGCCGGTGGTGATAGATGATGCCTATATCCTGGCTATTCAGCACACGTTACCTGAGCTGCCCACCACCAAACGCCATCGTTTCGCAGAGGCGTACGGCCTGAGCAACTACGATGCCAGCGTGCTGACAGACAGTCGCCCGCTGGCTGACTATTTCGAAGTCGTCGTAGCCACCTGTAACGACGCAAAGATCGCCGCCAACTGGGTGCAGGTCGAGCTGTTGGGGCAACTTAACCGGGAGCAAACAAGCCTTGCCCAATGTCCCGTCCCCGCGGCCGATCTCGGCGGGCTGATTACGCGAATCCTTGATGGCAGCATCTCCGGCAAGATCGCCAAACAGGTATTTGAGGCTATGTGGCAGGGTGAAGGCAGTGCCGATGCCGTCATAGAGGCACGCGGCCTGAAGCAGGTCAGTGACAGCGGCGCCCTCGAGGGCATCATCGCCGAGGTCATTGCAGGTCACCCGGAACAGGTGCAGCAATTCCTCGAAGCGGACGAGGACCGACGCAAAAAACTCACCGGCTTTTTTGTCGGACAAGTCATGAAGGCATCAAAGGGGCAGGCCAACCCACAGATGGTCAACGCACTACTGGCTGAAAAGCTTGCATAAAGAGGCAGCAATAATGCGCAAAGACAAGGAAAAAGTAATCGACGAGGTGTGGACAGAGGATCACGTAAAAAGCTACCTCAACGTGCGCTCCCATGACGGCACATCTGAAGATTTCCACATGCTGCTCAAAGCCTACCAGAGCATGCGCGCCTCCGACTTTGAGCTATTTGTGAATTTTTTTCTTGGCGAAAAGCGCGACCTCAATGCTACCGGCAAGGACGGAAGAACGGTCCTCGATATCGTGTCGACCCACCGCCATGGCACGCCCTATAGCGCTATTCTGACGGCGGCCGGCGCGCGCTGAGGCGCTCGCACCTCTGCGGCACCCCCCGCTTATACCGGGTCCGTCGGCATACGCCCCTTGGCAAATTTCACTCGGTTTTCGCGTTTTTCTGCCTCGCTCTTGCGCAACAGCACGTAGACTGCACCGGTGCCACCGTGGCGCGGCTGCGCACTGTGAAACGCAAGAACCACATTCAGCTCGCGTAGCCAGTGGTCAACGCAACCCTTCAGGATAGAACTGCGCTGCTGCTGAGCACTACTCTCACCCTTGCCATGGATCAGGAGCACACTGCGCAGCCCATACTCGTGAGCTTCTTCAAAAAACTCGAACACGCGACGGCGTGCCGTCTCCACCGTCATACGGTGCAAGTCCAGTCGCGACTGCATTTCGTACCGGCCCTGTTTCAGCTTGCGAAATACTCCGTTCTGCACGCCGGGCCTCTTCCAGGTGAGAACATACCAGGGATCCAGCGGTTCAATGGTAGTGTCCGAGAGCGTATTGCGGTCGCCGGCGGGAAAATCCTCGGCCGCGCGGCGGCGGTGATCGAGCGATGTGTCGCGCTCCCGAGACTTATCCTGTGTCAGCGCCGCCCTGCGAGCGCGCTTCAGGGGTACCACATCGCTCATGGCCGCGGAAAAGAGGTCGTCCTCGTCACTACTCATTGTTACTCCCTCCTGCGTTGTCCGGTATTATAGCGTTATGCCACCAGGAAAAGAGCGCAATATGAACCAACCGGACTCCTCCGCCAGCAGCTGCCCCCTGTGCGGCAACGACAATCAATGCGCTATCGCAGCGGGCCGCAAACCCGAGACTTGCTGGTGCTGGAGCGCAAACCTCGATCCACTGGCGCGGGAGCGAGCAGCAGACACCGCGGATCAGCAATGCATTTGCGCCCACTGCGGCCGGCTCGAAACCGGGGAGCGTCCAGATGAAGGGTAATCTCGCGCGCGGCATCGAGTACCTCCCCAGAGGGGCGCGACTGCTCAAACACCCCGCCCTGCGACACTTCGTGATAGTGCCGCTGCTGGTCAACGTGGTGATCTTCTCATCCTTGATCGCAATCGGTTTTAGCTATGTCAGCGATATGATGGCAGCACTGTTATCGCGCATCCCCGAATGGCTGAGTTTTATCCAGTGGATACTATGGCCACTGATTGCTATCACCGTTGGCCTCGTCACCGGCTACCTGTTTACCACCGTCGCGCTGGTGGTCGCCTCACCTTTCAACGCACTGCTTGCCGAAAAGGCGGAAGAGCTGATCACCGGCGAGCAGGTCAGCGGACTGGAGGGAATGGGGGCAGCGCTGCTCGCGGTGCCGCAAAGTATTGTGCGGGAACTGGCAAAACTGCTGTATTACATCCCCATGGCGATATTCGTCCTGCTACTGTCTTTTATACCCGGCGTTGGAGCCTTCGCCTGGCTGCTGCTGGGTGCATGGATGATGAGCATACAATTCGTTGACTACCCCATGGATAATCATCAACTGGACTTTGGCGCGGTGAAGAATGCGGTGCGATCAAGGCGTCTCAGCAGCCTCGGTTTCGGGGGAGCCGTAGCACTGTGCACCACCATTCCGATCGTCAACTTTTTTGTGGTCCCCGCAGCAGTGGTAGGAGCTACCCTGCTGTGGTGCGAGGAGTTACGGGACGGCTGATAGCGGCTAGGTCAGCAACTCTTGCGGCGGGTGCGTGCATTCCAGCTTGGTGCCCAACAGCGCTTCCAGATCAGGCAACAGAAACGCGTCGTCCTCGCTGGCAAAACTGACCGACACCCCGGTAGCCCCCGCACGCCCGGTGCGGCCAATTCTGTGCACGTAATCTTCCGGGTCCTCCGGGAGATTGTAATTCACCACGTGACTCACTCCCTCAACATGGATACCGCGTCCAGCTA